>NZ_RXRN01000018.1:0-87378 GCF_003986875.1 Enterobacter sp. WCHEn090032 | reverse complement strand
TTGTACCCTCTCCCTTTCAGGGAGAGGGCCGGGGTGAGGGTAGCAGCGTTTTCAGTGTCTCAAGGATCTTTTCTAACACCGCCACTTCGTTATTACAAAGTTCGTTGTTCCAGAAACGAATGACGTACCAGCCCTTTTGGTTTAACCATAACGTCCTTTGACGATCGTATTCCTGATTTTCAGCATGCTGTCCGCCATCCAGTTCAATAGCCAGCCGCGCAGCGCAGCAGGCGAAATCCAGTATGTAGTTTCCTACCGGATGCTGTCGGCGAAATTTATAATTTTCGAAACGGCGGCTGCGCAGTAAATACCACAGCCGTCTCTCTTCCTTTGTCAGCTCTCGTCGGAGCTGCTTTGCGTATGAGCGAGTAATGTCCATCCCCACACTCTGCCAGCCTTTCCCTCAGCCGGCAGCGCGGGATGTAAAATCCTGAATCAGCCTTCAGGATCCTTCGGTGAGGAACAGCTCGAGAAGGGAGTTTAAGAACAGTTTGCCGTGCTCGGTGATCTGCCAGTATTCCTCACATTCCGTGAGATACCCCTGCGCCAGCGCTTCGTCAATCTGTGGACGAATCACTGACTCCGGCAGCCCGGTATAACGCGCAAACTCCGCACGCGGTGAGGCTTCCAGCAGGCGGAAGCGGTTCATAAAGAATTCAAACGGTTTATCCACCGCCTCGACATCATGCTGACGTTCCAGGTAACGGCCTTCCATATAGCCACGCGGGTGGCGGGTCTTCGCCGTGCGCAGAATACGCCCGTCCGGGAAAGTCACTTTACCGTGCGCGCCGCAGCCAATCCCCAGATAGTCGCCAAACCGCCAGTAGTTCAGGTTGTGCTGACATTGATAGCCTGGCTTCGCATAGGCGGACGTTTCATACTGCTGATAGCCTGCGGCAGTCAAAAGCCTGTGGCCCTGCTCGAAGATATCCCACAGGGCGTCGTCGTCCGGCAGGACTGGCGGGCGCGAACCAAAGAGCGTGTTGGGCTCGATGGTGAGCTGGTACCACGAAAGATGTGGCGGGTTCAGTTCAATCGCCTGGCGCAGGTCGTCCAGCGCCTCGTCCAGCGACTGGTCCGGCAGGCCGTGCATCAAATCCAGGTTGAAGCTGCGAAGATTAAGCCCCGTCGCCAGCGTTGCCGCACGCTTCGCCTCTTCCGGGCCGTGAATGCGCCCCAGGCGTTTCAGTTTCGGCTCGCTAAAGCTCTGCACACCGATGGAGATGCGGTTCACGCCTGCACGCTGATACTCGACAAAACGGTCGGCCTCAACGGTGCCGGGGTTGGCTTCCATCGTAATTTCAGCATCCGCTGCCAGGTTCAGGCGCGCACGCACGCCGTCCAGCAGCGTTTGCATCGCCGGGCCTGACAGCAGGCTCGGCGTACCGCCACCAATGAAAATGGTCTTCACTTCACGTCCCTGCGCGTACGCGACATCGGCGTCCAGGTCGGCCAGAAGATGCGCAACGTAGTCATCGTGCGGCACTTCGCCCTTCAGCGCGTGCGAGTTGAAATCACAGTACGGGCATTTCTGCACGCACCACGGGATGTGAATATAAAGACTCAGAGGTGGCAGATTAGCCATTACGCAGTGCTTCCAGTAACAGTTTCAGGGCGCGTCCGCGGTGGGAAATCGCGCTTTTCTCTTCGCGGGTCAGTTCCGCAGCGGTCTTGCCCTCGGACGGGACAAAGAAAATAGGGTCGTAGCCAAAACCGCCGTTGCCTGCCGCTTCGCGGGTAATCACTCCCGGCCAGCTGCCATGGCAGACGATGGGGGTCGGGTCTTCCGCATGACGCATATAGACCAGCACGCAGTGGAACTGCGCGGTACGCTGCTCGTCCGGCACGTCTTTCAGCGCGACAAGCAGCTTTTCCAGATTCTGCTGGTCGGTCGCGTCCACGCCGGAATAGCGTGCAGAGTAGATCCCCGGCGCGCCGCCGAGAAAATCAACTGCCAGGCCGGAGTCGTCAGCAATTGCCGGCAGGCCCGTAATCTGCGCGGCATGGCGTGCTTTCAGGATCGCGTTTTCGATAAACGTCAGCCCCGTCTCGTCGGCGGAATCCACGCCGAGCTCGGTCTGGGCGACCACATCCAGCCCAAAATCATGTAATAGCGAGGCCAGCTCGCGCACTTTACCGGCATTACCGGTCGCGAGAACAACTTTCTGCATGGTTTAGTCCTGTTCTGTCAAAGCCGCGACTTCCGTCGGGATAGATTGCGGGTTGAGGATTTTTACCTGTTTATGCCGCCCCAGTTCGCCTTTTTCAATGATGACCTGGCTTTTAGCCACGCGAAACTGTTTTGCCAGATATTTTGTCAGATGCGCGTTCGCCTGGCCGTCAACGGGCGGGGCAGTGATGGCGACTTTTAACTCGTCGCCATGCAGTCCAACAATAGTGTCACGGCTGGCTTTCGGCTGAATATACAGCCGTAAAACCAGCCCGTCAGCGCAGGTGCTTACTGCACTCATAGCGCCATCCACAGCCCCGGCAGCAGCATATCGCCCGTGGACTGTAACAGCTCGGCGATCCCCATGTTGACCACATAAAGCAGCAGAACGAGGATCATCGGCGAAAAATCGATACCGCCCATAGACGGAAGCAGGTTACGGATCGGACGCAGCAGCGGCTCGGCCAGCTGAATCAAGGCGTACTCCACCGGGCTACGACCCTGGCTGACCCAGCTCATGATGGCCATCACCAGCAGCACCCAGAAGATCAGCAGACCGATGGTTTTAATCAGGATCAGGACGGCTGCAATCCAGATGATCGGCTGGAAGGTAATGACCATAAACAGCACGATTGCTTTGATAACGCTCAGAATAAACGCCACCAGCAAAGACGCGCTGTCGATGGGACCCATTGCAGGGATAATACGGCGCAGCGGTCCGACAACAGGTTGCGTGATTTTCACGACAAACTGCGAGAACGGGTTGTAAAAATCACAGCGGGCCCACTGCATCCAGACGCGCAGCAAAAGCGCCATCGTATACAGCTCAATGACCGTTGAGAGCAGGAAAGTCAACGTCTTCATGGCGTTCCTCAGGTTTCCTTATTATTGGGTGTAGTCGCGCGCACCGAAAATGGCTGTACCGATGCGCACCATAGTGCTGCCTGCCGCGATGGCGGCTTCCATATCATCCGACATGCCCAGAGAAAGCGTGTCTACCGTGTCATAGCGCGCTTTAAGCGCCTCAAATGCTACAGCCATTTGCTGTGCCACGGCAAACTGCCTTTCATAACTTGACTCAGGGGCTGGAATGGCCATTAGCCCGCGCAGGGTTAAGCGCGGCAGGGCGGCCACCTCTGCCGCCAGCGCATCTACTTCACTGAGCGTAATGCCGGACTTGCTGTTTTCATCGCTGATGTTGACCTGAATCAGCACGTTAAGCGCAGGCAACTCTGCCGGACGCTGGTCATTCAGGCGGGTCGCAATGCGCAGACGGTCAATGGTGTGGCACCAGTCGAAGTGCTCTGCCACCAGACGGCTTTTGTTCGACTGCAGGGGACCAATAAAGTGCCACTGCAGAGACGTATTCCCCTGTTGCTGGAAGTAGCGAATTTTATCCACGCCTTCCTGAACGTAGTTTTCACCAAACGCTTGCTGGCCTGCATCAATGGCTTCTGCGATGGCGCTCGCAGGCTTCGTTTTGCTGACTGCAAGTAACGTAATTTCTTCTGAAGCACGGCCGCAACGCGTTGCGGCGGCTGAGATTTTGTCCAGGACCTGTGCCAGGTTATGCGCAATGTCGTTCATTTTCCGAGGAGTAGTCTATGGATGTGGAAGAAATGGTGGCCCTTAGTGTAAAGCATAACGTCTCCGATCTACACCTGTGCAGTGATTCGCCACCCCGCTGGCGCAGAACAGGCCGTCTTGAGCCGGCACCGTTTCCGCCTCCGGACGTTGAAGCGTTGCTAAAAGCGTGGCTCAACGACGAGCAGCAAGGAATATGGTGGGCAAACGGGCAGGTGGATTTTGCGGTGACGGTAGCGGGGGGCCAGCGCCTGCGCGGCAGTGCCTTCAGGCAGATGAGAGGTGTCTCCGTGACGCTTCGGCTGTTGCCGCGAACCTGTCCGCAACTCGCTTCGTTGGGCGTGCCGCGGGCCACTTCGGAACTGTTATCCAATGATACCGGGTTGATTCTGGTGACGGGGGCAACCGGTAGCGGCAAATCCACCACGCTCGCTGCGATGGTCGATTTTCTCAACCATCATACCGACGGCCATATCCTCACGCTTGAAGACCCGGTGGAGTTTATCTACCAGAGTGAACGCTGCCTGATTCAGCAGCGGGAGATAGGCCAGCACACGCCGTCATTTGCGGAAGCACTGCGCGGTGCGTTACGCGAGGATCCGGACGTGATCCTGCTGGGGGAACTGCGCGACAGCGAGACGATCCGCCTGGCGCTGACGGCGGCGGAAACCGGGCATCTGGTGCTGGCGACGCTGCATACGCGCGGGGCATCGCAGGCGATTGAACGGCTGGTCGATACGTTTCCGGCGCAGGAGAAAGATCCGGTGCGCAACCAGCTGGCCGGCAGCCTGCGGGCGGTGCTGGCGCAGAGGTTGGTTCCCGATCTCCAGGATGGACGCGTCGCGCTGTATGAACTGCTGGTGAATACCGCTGCGGCGGCGAATCTGATTCGCGAAGGAAAAACGTGGCAACTGCCCGGCATCATTCAAACCGGTCAGCAGGCGGGCATGCAGAACTTTGACCAGAGCCTGGCGGAGAGACGGGCGCAGGGGCGGCTGTAGGCCCCTTGCTCAGAAGCCCTGTTCGAAATAGCTTTCGAGGATGATGACGGCAGAAGCGGAGTCCACGCTGCCTTTGTTGAGCGCCCTGAAACCGCCGTGTTCAAACAGACCCGCACGCGCTTCGACAGTGCTGAGACGCTCGTCGTGAAGCTTTACGGAAACACCAAAGCGACCGTGGATTTTATTGGCAAATTTACGCGCCCTGGCGGTAAGCGGCTGTTCTGTGCCATCCATGTTGAGCGGCAGCCCAACAATCACGTCATCCGGCTGCCACTCTTTGAGCAGACGTTCAATGAGACTCCAGTCTGGCGTGCCGTCGTTGGCCTTCAGGGCCGTCAGCGGACGTGCGGTGCCGGTAATGCGCTGACCCACGGCGACGCCAATGCTTTTGGTGCCAAAATCAAAAGCCAGAAGTGTTCCGCTCATCAGGCGTGCCCCGCTACGCCAGGCATGGTCAGAATATCAATGCCAATCAGTTTCGCCGCGTCACGCCAGCGATCGGCGATAGGGGTTTTAAACAGGATATTCATGTCCGCTGGGGCGGTGAGCCAGGCGTTATCGAGGATCTCTTGCTCAAGCTGGCCTTTTTCCCACGAGGAATAGCCCAGCGCCACCAGCACTTCTGAAGGCTGCTCAGCGGTGCCCAGCGTTTCAAGCACGTCGCGCGAGGTAGTGATGACGGTGTTATCCGAAATGCGAATACTGGAAGCGAATACCGGTGGTGTATGAAGAATAAAACCGCGATCTTCTGCAAGAGGTCCACCCAGCATCACGGGTTTATCCAGCCGAATTTCCGGCAAACGCGCTTCAGCCGGGATTTTCAGCTTGTCCAGAATCCCTTCAACCTGAAGATTTTCCAGCGGTTTGTTGATGATAATGCCCATCGCGCCGTCTTCATTGTATTCACAGATATACACCACAGCGCGGCGAAAAATCGGGTCCTGGAGAGCAGGCATGGCAATAAGAAAGTGATGCTGTAAATTCATTGTCAGAGGTACTGTTTCCTGGTTTAAAAAGCGACAGCGACCAGTATGCGGAGAAACCCGGGCGCTGTCACTCATTGGTGGGTTATTTCTGCAGGCGTTTTTCGATGGCGTCCATCAGCATTCCGGTGATCGAGACCGGGAATTCCGCTTCAATTTCACGAATGCAGGTCGGGCTGGTGACGTTCACTTCCGTCAGACGATCGCCGATGATATCCAGGCCAACGAAGATAAGCCCCTTCGCCTTAAGGGTCGGACCGACGCGGCGGGCAATTTCCCAGTCACTTTCGGTCAGCGGGCGTGGCTCACCGCGGCCACCCGCGGCCAGGTTACCGCGGGTTTCGCCACCCTGCGGGATACGTGCCAGGCAGTACGGCACCGGTTCGCCATCCACCACCAGCACGCGTTTGTCGCCGTCTTTGATCGCCGGAATATAGTTCTGCGCCATGCAGTAACGGGTACCCAGCTCGGTCAGGGTTTCGGCAATCACGCCAATGTTCGGATCGCCTTCTTTCACGCGGAAAATCGACGCGCCGCCCATGCCGTCCAGCGGCTTCATGATGATATCACCGTGCTTCTGCCAGAATTCCTTCAACTGGGTTTTGCTGCGGGTCACCAGCGTTTCAGGCGTCAGGTCAGAGAACCAGGCGGTGTAGAGTTTTTCATTACAGTCGCGCAGGCTCTGCGGTTTGTTGACGATCAGCGTCCCTTTCTCCTCTGCACGTTCAAGGATATAGGTGCAGTAGATGTACTCGGTGTCGAATGGCGGATCTTTACGCATCAGAATGACGTTGAGATCGGCAAGCGCAATGTCCTGCTCTGTGCCGAATTCGTACCATTTGTCGTAGTTCTGCTCGACGTTAACGATGCGGGTGCGCGCCCGGGCTTCACCGTTGATCAGGTAAAGATCGTTCATCTCCATATAGTGGAGTTCATAGCCGCGACGCTGCGCTTCCAGCAGCATAGCGAAGCTGGAATCTTTCTTGATGTTAATGTTTGCGATGGGGTCCATCACGATGCCGAGCTTGATCATCTTTCTCTCCAATATGCGTCAACCCAGATCGCCAAACCGTACCTGTAGCGCGGTAATGGCCGTGAGTGCCGTTGTCTCAGTGCGCAGAACGCGAGGTCCCAACAGAATATCAGTAAACTGGTAACGTGCCGTCATCGCGATTTCATCCGCCGAAAGCCCACCTTCGGGACCAATCAGCAGGCGTACGCGCTCGACGGGCAAGGGCAGCGTATTGATGCTGGCGCTGGCGCGCGGATGAAGATTGAGCTTCAGCCCACTTTCCTCTTCTGCACACCACGCCTCCAGATCCATCGCCGGGCGGATCTCCGGAATACGGTTACGGCCACACTGTTCACAAGCCGCAATGGCAATTTTCTGCCACTGCTGGATCTTCTTGTTCAGACGTTCCGCATCCAGTTTAACGCCACAGCGCTCAGAAAAAAGTGGCGTAATGAGGCTTACACCGAGTTCAATGGATTTCTGAATGGTGAACTCCATCTTTTCCCCGCGCGACATTACCTGGCCCAGATGAATGTGCAGCGGTGATTCGCGATCATCCACCTCGCCATGCAGCACGTTAACGTGCACGCTTTTTTTATCGGACCGCGTAATTTCCGCGTCGAAAACCTGGTTAGAGCCATCGAACAGCTGAATGGCCTGACCTGCGCCCATGCGCAGCACGCGACCAACGTGGTTGGCGGCGTCATCAGACAGGGCGATTTCTCGGCCTGCGGTAATCAGTTCAGGATGATAAATGCGGGGAATGCGCATAGTCAGAAATTCCGTGTGTCATACGATGTAAGCAAATTGCCGCTAGTGTAGGTTAGCTCTTTTGCGCCTGGCAAGCCCGCTGGACGTAAGGGTTATGATTCCCCTGAACCCTGGCGATGCGTTCGTCGCGCTGGCACTCCCACTCCGTCACCGGGTATTGCTTGTCCCAGGCGTTGAACAGCTGCGTCTGCTGGCGGGAAAGGTTGAGGTCGTAACGGTCACGCATATAGAAGTAGGTGCGGGCAATACTGCCGCGCGCGCGGGCAGGAGGCTCGGCGACTTTCTCTTTGAAATCAACCTTCATTCCACACTGGCCGTACTGGCCTTCGCCACCGTTCCACTGGCTGTACATGAAATTGCCGCGGTCGCCATTCACTTCACCCACAGCGGGCTGCAGGTTATGCATATCGCTTTCCATCTGACGATAAACCGGATCTTTGGCGCAGTTTTTACGTCCGCCATCCTGCCAGCATTGGCGCTGGTGGCCAAAC
The DNA here is from genome assembly GCF_003986875.1 of Enterobacter sp. WCHEn090032. Lineage (NCBI taxonomy): Bacteria > Pseudomonadati > Pseudomonadota > Gammaproteobacteria > Enterobacterales > Enterobacteriaceae > Enterobacter > Enterobacter sp. WCHEn090032. The sequence goes on along the minus strand of NZ_RXRN01000018.1, from coordinate 79,366 downwards.
TGCCATGCCGGAACGACATGTTCCCATTCAATACGGCTGGCGCGGTTTTCGTTTTTACGCACCTTATAACCGCAGGACTCAAGGTCAACGACCCCTTTTTTACCCTGCCAGTTAATTTTACAGCCGCAGTAGAAATCGCCCGGCACGTCAGCGTTAACCTTCACACCGGCCGCTTTGGCCTGAGAGAAACTGGTGATACCGTCAGCCAGCGCGTGGCCTGAGAGCGCCGTCGTCAAAAAGGCGACCGCGAGAGAAACATTACGGGACATCTTACACTCCGTGTCAAAACGAGCCCGCAACGTAACGAATGTTGTTCCTGTATGCAATCAGTCAGATCAGGAAAGTTCCTGAAAGTTCAGGTGATTATTCCGCAACCAGCGGTTCACCGCATTTCACGCAGCGGTAGGTCGCTTCGCCGCGCACCACGCGATTATGGCGACGGACGGTAAGCTGGTGCTGCTGACACTGGCAGCGGTAGGGGAAGGTATTGCGGCGTACTGATTCCAGCTCAAACTGATGGGTCCGGCGCGCCGGAACGCCGAGCACCGCCTCCATCATCCACTTCCACTCTTTCCCGTGGGGGGCGACGCGCCCAAAGTGCTTCCACACCAGCAGGTGCGCCAGCTCATGCGGTACCACTTCATCGATAAACGCCTGCTGATTTTCCATCATCAGAACCGGGTTAAGGCGGATCTCATAAGACTCGAGCCAGGCGGTACCGGCCGCAGTGCCACGCTGCTGATACACGATTTTAGGTTCAGGATAGTTGCGCCCGAGCTTCAGGTTTGCCTGGGCGAGTTTTTCCCGCAGGCTGCGCATAACGGCTTGCTGGATGGCAATGGGGAGACGGGGAGCTTTCATAGGGGCAGAGCATAAATCGCGAAGCGGGGAGGTGCAAGGGGCACCTCCCGTGTGAGGATTAGTCGTGGGCGCCGATTTCGCGCAGAGGACGACCTTTCATCAGGTTACGTTCAATATGTTCCAGCGACACATGTTTGGTTTCTGGAACCAGCCAGATGGTCAGCACAATAAAGAAGATGTTCAGACCGGCGTAGACCCAGAAGGTGTTGGCGTTACCCAGGGTGTTGAGCATGGTCAGGAACGTTGCGCCGACGATCATGTTGGCAATCCAGTTCGTTGCGGTAGAGCAGGTTATACCAAAATCACGCCCTTTCAGCGGCTGAATTTCGGAGCAGAGTACCCAAATCAGCGGACCGGCACTCATCGCAAACCCGACGATAAACATCAGCAGCATGCCTACCGCAAAGTACTGTGCGGTTGGTGAGTAAATTCCTACGTGCATCATGGTTCCGAGGACACCCATGCCGGCCGCCATCACCAGGAAGCCCAGCGTCAGGGTTGGCTTACGTCCCCAGCGGTCCACCAGGCCGATGGCGATAAAGGTCGCCAGCACGTTGGTCAGACCCACGATGACGGTTCCCCACATCTGCTCGGTGGTGTTGGTGTAACCCGCCAGCTCAAAGATTTTTGGCGCGTAGTACATGATGACGTTCATCCCGGTGAACTGCTGCATGACCTGCAACAGCACGCCGAGGAAGACCGCACGGCGGAAGTTACTGTTCTCTTTGAACAGCGCCCAGCCAGACTGTTTAACCTTCAGGCTTTCGCGGATCTCCTCCAGTTCGTTCTTCGCCTCTGCGCTGGTATCACGCAGGCGAAGCAGCACGCGCTCGGCATCGACGAAACGGCGTTTAGCGGCAAACCAGCGCGGGCTGTCCGGCAGGAAGAAGACGCCAATCAACAGCAGAACCGCAGGGATGATGATTACGCCGAGCATCCAGCGCCATGCGCCGCTGTAGCTAAACGCGGTATCGGAAAGGTATGCGCCCAAAATACCGATGGTAATCATCAGCTGGTACATCGAGATCATACTGCCGCGGATCTTTTCCGGTGCGATTTCAGACAGGTAAAGCGGCGCGGTGTAGGATGCCACGCCTACGGCCAGGCCGAGCAGCACGCGGGATATCAGCAGCACCTCAACGTTAGGCGCAGCGGCAGAGAAGAGTGAACCGGCAACGAACAGGATCGCGCCGATCATCAGACTCTTTTTACGTCCGAGTTTGAAGGAGAGCCAGCCGCTACCGACGGCCCCGACGGCAGCACCAAACATCATGGAGCTGACCACCCACTCCTGGGTGTGAGCGCTGATCTGGAACTCTTCAGTGATAAAGGGTAATGCACCGGCAATTACGCCGATATCCAGGCCAAAAAGTAATCCTGCCAGGGCGGCGAGGAAACAGACGAAGAAAGTCATCGCCTTGTTGGACGTACGCCCCTGTTTTTTATTGTCAGGCATTATGCCCTCCAGTTGGGTTATCAGTTTTATTGATATTAAGGGTAGGTGAGCGACCCGTAAAAATATGTGAGATTAATCACATTGGTGTAATCGGTTACACTAATGTGCAACCGTAAATAAAATTAAGGCTTTGAAAATATAGAGGTAAATGAGGTGATGTGCATCGCGAAAGAGCACATTTCAGACTTAACTGAAAGGGGATGTAACAGCAGAAGAAAGACGATCATGCAAAGAGAATATTCTGAAAGCGGAAGGCTTCCGTTGCGGTGTAATCGGTTCCATATAGTGCGCCTTTCAGCCGCCACCCGACAAAAAAAGGCCAGCCCGAAGGCTGGCCTTTTAAAAGAGATGTCAGTCGATTATTTCAGACCGGCAGCTTCACGCAGCAGGGCGGCTTTGTCGGTTTTTTCCCATGGGAAATGTTCGCGACCAAAGTGACCGTATGCAGCGGTTTCTTTGTAGATAGGGTGCAGCAGATCCAGCATCTGAATCAGGCCGTATGGACGCAGGTCGAAGAACTCGCGCACCAGCAGGGTCAGCTGTTCTGAAGGCACTTTCTCAGTACCAAAGGTTTCAACCATGATGGAGGTGGGTTCCGCCACGCCGATAGCATAGGAAACCTGAATCTCACAGCGGTCAGCCAGGCCGGCAGCAACGATGTTTTTCGCCACATAACGCGCCGCATACGCCGCAGAACGGTCCACTTTAGACGGGTCTTTACCGGAGAACGCACCGCCACCGTGACGCGCCATGCCGCCGTAGGTATCAACGATGATTTTACGGCCGGTCAGACCGCAGTCACCCATTGGGCCGCCGATCACAAAGCGTCCGGTTGGGTTGATGAAGAATTTGGTTGCGCTGCTCAGCCATTCAGTTGGCAGAACAGGTTTGATGATCTCTTCCATCACTGCTTCCTGCAGGGATTTCTGATCAATCTCTTCGGAATGCTGGGTAGAGAGAACCACCGCGTCAATACCGACGATTTTGCCGTCGTCGTACTGGAAGGTCACCTGGCTTTTCGCATCCGGACGCAGCCACGGCAGGGTACCGTTTTTACGTACTTCAGCCTGGCGCTGCACCAGACGGTGTGCGTAGGTGACAGGTGCTGGCATCAGCACGTCGGTTTCGTTGGTTGCATAGCCGAACATCAGACCCTGGTCGCCCGCACCCTGTTCCAGCGGATCGGCACGGTCAACGCCCTGGTTGATGTCTGGAGACTGTTTGCCAATCGCGCTCAGTACCGCGCAGGAGTTGGCATCAAAGCCCATATCAGAATGCACATAGCCGATCTCACGCACCGTGTTACGGGTGATCTCTTCGATATCAACCCATGCGCTGGTGGTGATCTCACCGCCAACCAGAACCATGCCGGTTTTGACATAGGTTTCACACGCTACGCGCGCTTTTGGATCCTGGGCCAGGATCGCATCCAGCACCGCATCGGAGATTTGGTCAGCAATTTTATCAGGATGTCCTTCTGATACGGACTCGGACGTAAACAGGTGTTTTGCCATGTTTTATTTCACCTAAGAGGAATTTGGTTAGCTCAAGCTGCTGTGTGGAATAGCCAAAGGAGATAATTCTACCAAGGCCTGCAGGTTTTTGACACTGGCAGTATGAGTGTTAATCAGTATAGATGGATTAACATCTGGATGGCTATTTTAGGTCACTTCTTCGCCCGATTTCCAGTTTTTTTTGATTCACCTCTCACTGAGTTGAAAACAGCGCTGGAAATTTTTCCTGACGGCACTGGCAACACGCGCATTTTTGTTTTGCTTTTTAGCCCCCTTCTCGGTATAAAACGCGGCGCGCGGCTCATATCCGTCATACTTCAAGTTTCATGTGCGTTGGCTTCCTCGCTCACCCCAGTCACTTACTTTTGTAAGCTCCCGGGCATTCGCTGCGTCGCCGCCTTCCTGAAACTCGAATTATTTAGGATAACCAAAAAAGCGCTCGATGGATTCATCGTGTCGCCACTTCCAGCCGGGTTAAGCAGTGAACTTTTAGCTTTGGCTTGTGGTCCGTTTCAACAGAGGCGGCCGTGGAGGTGATACGAGATAATGAACCATCGTTTTTCGCTAATTCAGCGCAGCCGTTCTGGCGCGCATTTGATTCCCGCAACCCGCATTTCTAGTCTGCAAACCTGCCGATGTTATACCCATCTCGGCGCTTCTCAGGATTCCAGGGCCGGTCACGCTTTGTGAAAACTGAACAAGGGCGCTCTTGTTAATACAAGAGTTTTCTCGTGGTTTCGCCGAACCTTGTCATACAGAGTTCGGATACGTGTTTTACAATGATATGAATAAGAAACCGGTCGCACGGTCTGGATTTCAGCATACTCTGCTGGGAAACGGAGCCGTTTATGGGTTGTTATCGCCGTATAACGCTGCGATAGTAGTCAACTGTTTTACACTTAATACAAAGAGTTGAGGTTCGCTATGTCTGACGACATGTCTTCTTTTTCGCCTTCGTCAGCGGGCGAACAGGGTGTACTACGTTCTATGCAGGAGGTTGCGATGAGCTCCCAGGAAGCCAGCAAGATGCTGCGCACTTACAATATTGCCTGGTGGGGCAATAACTACTACGACGTCAACGAACTGGGCCACATTAGCGTATGCCCGGATCCCGACGTCCCTGAAGCGCGCGTGGATCTTGCCAAACTGGTAAAAGCCCGCGAAGCACAGGGCCAGCGTTTGCCTGCACTGTTCTGTTTCCCGCAGATCCTGCAACACCGTCTGCGTTCGATTAACGCCGCGTTCAAGCGTGCGCGTGAATCTTACGGCTATAAAGGCGACTACTTCCTGGTTTACCCGATCAAGGTGAACCAGCACCGCCGCGTGATTGAATCCCTGATCCACTCCGGTGAACCGCTGGGTCTGGAAGCGGGCTCCAAGGCAGAGCTGATGGCCGTGCTGGCGCATGCGGGCATGACCCGTTCGGTGATCGTCTGTAACGGTTATAAGGACCGTGAATATATTCGTCTGGCGCTGATTGGCGAGAAGATGGGCCACAAGGTCTATCTGGTTATCGAGAAGATGACCGAAATCGCGATCGTGCTGGAAGAGGCCGAGCGTCTGAACGTGGTGCCACGTCTTGGCGTGCGTGCGCGTCTGGCGTCCCAGGGGTCCGGTAAATGGCAGTCCTCCGGTGGCGAAAAATCCAAGTTCGGCCTGGCGGCCAACCAGGTGCTGCAGCTGGTGGAAATTCTCCGCGAGCGCGGTCGTCTGGACAGCATTCAGCTGCTGCACTTCCACCTCGGCTCGCAGATGGCCAACATTCGCGATATCGCCACTGGCGTGCGTGAATCAGCGCGTTTCTACGTTGAACTGCATAAGCTTGGCGTCAATATTCAGTGCTTTGACGTGGGCGGCGGCCTGGGCGTGGACTATGAAGGTACCCGCTCGCAGTCCGACTGCTCCGTGAACTACGGCCTGAACGAATACGCCAACAACATTATCTGGGCGATTGGCGATGCCTGTGAAGAGCATGGCCTGCCGCACCCGACGGTGATCACCGAATCCGGACGTGCCGTTACGGCGCACCATACCGTGCTGGTCTCGAATATCATTGGCGTTGAGCGCAGCGAAACCACCGAAGCGACGCCGCCGGCAGAGGATGCTCCCCGTTCCCTGCAAAGCATGTGGGAAACCTGGCAGGAGATGCACGAGCCGGGCACGCGTCGTTCCCTGCGCGAGTGGCTGCACGACAGCCAGATGGATCTGCACGATATTCACGTCGGCTACTCTTCAGGCACCTTTAGCCTGCAGGAGCGCGCGTGGGCAGAGCAGCTCTATCTGAACATGTGCCACGAAGTGCAGAAGCAGCTCGATCCGAGCAACCGTGCGCACCGTCCGATTATCGACGAGCTGCAGGAACGTATGGCGGACAAGATTTACGTCAACTTCTCGCTGTTCCAGTCGATGCCGGATGCCTGGGGTATCGATCAGCTGTTCCCGGTTCTGCCGCTGGAAGGGCTGAATCATGCTCCGGAACGTCGTGCGGTGCTGCTGGATATTACCTGTGACTCTGACGGCGCTATCGACCACTACGTAGATGGCGACGGTATCGCCACGACGATGCCAATGCCGGAATACGACCCGGAGAACCCGCCAATGCTGGGCTTCTTTATGGTCGGGGCGTATCAGGAGATCCTCGGCAACATGCACAACCTGTTCGGTGATACCGAAGCGGTTGACGTGTTTGTCTTCCCTGACGGCAGCGTGGAAGTTGAGCTGTCCGACGAAGGGGACACCGTGGCGGATATGCTGGAATATGTGCAGCTGGATCCGAAAACGCTGCTGACCCAGTTCCGCGATCAGGTGAAAAACACCGGTCTGGACGATGCGCTGCAGCAGCAGTTCCTGGAAGAGTTTGAAGCGGGTCTGTACGGGTATACCTACCTGGAAGACGAGTAGTCGCTGATGCCCGGTGGCGCTGCGCTTACCGGGCCTGCGACTGCAGGCCGGATAAGGCGAAGCCGTCATCCGGCAGAGTGCTATACTCACTTGAACCCGTATGCATTACCGGCGATAATTCGCCCCAATTAGCGATTTACGAATCAATCCCTTCCTCGTCGGGTTTAACGACGCGGAGGGGATTTTTTTTACATAGACTTTGAATGAGGTCAGGACATGAGCACTTTAGGTCATCAGTACGATAACTCTCTGGTATCTAACGCGTTTGGTTTTTTACGCCTTCCGATGAACTTCCAGCCGTACGACAGCGACGCTGACTGGGTCATCACCGGTGTGCCGTTCGATATGGCCACTTCTGGTCGCGCGGGTGGTCGTCACGGCCCGGCAGCAATCCGTCAGGTTTCCACTAACCTGGCCTGGGAGCATAACCGCTTCCCGTGGAACTTCGACATGCGTGAGCGCCTGAACGTGGTGGACTGCGGTGACCTGGTGTACGCCTTCGGTGACGCGCGTGAGATGAGCGAGAAGCTGCAGGCCCATGCCGAGAAGCTGCTGGCTGCCGGTAAGCGCATGCTCTCCTTCGGCGGCGACCACTTCGTGACCCTGCCGCTGCTGCGCGCCCACGCGAAGCACTTCGGTAAAATGGCGCTGGTGCACTTCGATGCGCATACCGACACCTACGCGAACGGCTGCGAGTTCGACCACGGCACCATGTTCTTCACCGCGCCAAACGAAGGTCTGATCGACCCGAACCACTCCGTGCAGATCGGTATCCGTACCGAGTTCGACAAAGACAACGGCTTCACCGTGCTGGATGCCTGCCAGGTTAACGATCGCGGCGTGGATGACATCATCGCGCAGGTGAAACAGATCGTGGGTGATATGCCTGTCTATCTGACCTTCGACATCGACTGCCTGGATCCGGCATTTGCGCCGGGTACCGGTACGCCGGTGATCGGCGGCCTGACCTCAGACCGTGCGATTAAACTGGTGCGCGGCCTGAAGGATCTGAACATTGTCGGGATGGACGTGGTGGAAGTGGCCCCTGCCTATGACCAGTCCGAGATCACTGCGCTGGCTGCAGCGACTCTGGCGCTGGAAATGCTCTACATCCAGGCAGCGAAAAAAGGCGAATAAGCCAGCCCCTCGTGGCGTAAAAAAACCTCTCCGCGGAGAGGTTTTTTTTCATCAGAACACGTTAAACGGGTACTCCACGTAAGCACGGATCTCGTCCCCACCGACGTTGTAATCGCTGGCGTTGCTGGAGACGCGCAGGACGGAGTAACGCAGTTTGAGTTTAAGATCCTTCGCCGGGCCATCCTGCACCTGGTACTGGATCTGGTTAAACCACTCGTGCTCTTTGCCGTTGCTGGTTTCAGACGTTTTGATGTTGTCGCCACGCACGTAGGCGGTGGTCCAGCTGAGACCCGGCAGGCCGAGACCCGCGAAATCCAGACCGTAAGAAGCCTGCCATGAACGCTCGTCTTCTCCGTTGAAATCAGACCAGTAGGAGTTCGCCAGCCAGATGGTGTTGCCACCGTCACCCACGCCGCCCTGGTCGCGGTAGCCACCGTAGTTGTAGCCAGTGCTGCCGCTGCTCTGCTGGTACGCCAGTTTAAACGTGTGAATATCCCAGATATAGCTTGCCGCCAGGCTCCAGATGGTGTTGCTGCGGCCCGTGTTGAGGCTGTCAGCGTAACGCTGATCCAGACGGGAGTTATACCCGTTGAAGTCGAGCACCAGCTGTTGTCCGGTGCTGAACGGCTGTTTGAAGTTCATGCCCAGATACTGCTTGTTCATCACCTCTTCATTATGCGAGGCGTACAGCGCGCCGCTGAACTGGTCGTTGAACTGGTAGCTCGCGCCGCCGAAGGAGAGGCTCTTGAGCCCGCTGTCGTGGCGATCGTCGCTTTTACGCTGCTCGTCGGTGAAGTAACCGGCGTTGATTTCCAGACCGTCGATCTCTTTTGAGGTCAGCATGGTGCCGGTATAGCTTTCAAACAGCAGGCGGGAGCTGTCGGCATTAACGATGGGCAGCTCAGGGCGCTGATTACCGTAGCTCAGTACGGTGTTTGAAAAGCGCATTTTTGCGGTTGCACCAAACTTTGCCAGATCGGATTTCGCCCGGCCGTCGTCTTCCTGTTTAAAGAAGTCAATGCCGCCCGCGCCGCTCTTGCCGCGACCACCGTCCAGACGCACGCCGTATTGCGCGATGCCATCGACCCCAAAGCCCACCACGCCTTCGGTATAGCCGGATTCAAAGGTCGCGATGATGCCCTGGCCCCATTCGGCTTTATCCTGCTGGCCCTGATGGTAATCACGGCTGATATACGCATTACGTAAAAACAGGTTCAAATGGCTGTCGTTAATAAAACCCTGGCTGTCGGATTGCTGGCTTGCAGCGGCGGGTAATGCGGCAAATAAGCTTAAAGCAATTAATGATAATTCTTTTTTCACGGAGGGAACGTCTCTGTATGGATATATTAATTTGAATGACTACGGACGTGATAATTACCGGAAAGGTTACCGTTTGCAATAATTATGTGATCAAAGATTTCAATCGGTAAGGCTGATTTGTCGGGGCTTCCGGGGGCGTTACCGATACGTGCGGTTAAGTTAACAATTCATGCGAAATAAAAAGGAGGCAAATTTGCCTCCTTCCAAAATTATTTAATTCCGTCTGCTGCCATACGGTCGCGAATATGCTGTGCGCGTTCTTCTGAGGCCGGATGATCGTCAAACATGGAGCTTTGACGTCCCGCTTCCAGTTTGGCCAGTTTTTCAAAGCTGGTGGCTAAACCGGAAGGATTAATCCCGCGTTTGCGCAACAGATCGTAGGAGTAGTCATCCGCTTCGGACTCCTGGCGCTGTGAGAACTGGGAGTTAACCAGTTTTTCACCGACATCGCCCAGCTGTGACTGTGACAGGCTACCAACGATACCGCCCGCTGAGGCCGCCGCTGCGCGAATGGCATTGGTGCCCAGGGCAACCTGCATCCCTTTCTTCACGTGGCCGAGCGCAACGTGGCCCATCTCATGGCCGATGACCGCTTCGACTTCATTGTCATTCATCATGTCCATCAGCCCGCTATAGACGCGGATACAGCCGTTCGCCATGGCGAACGCGTTCACGTCTTTCGCCATGTAAACCTTGTAATTCACCGGCTGGCCGTTGATGTTATCGCCCAGCGCGGAAGCAATCTTATTCAGACGCTGCGTGTAGGTACTGTTAGCCGGCGCAAGGGTGGCTTTTCCGTCCATATCTTTACAGGCCTGGTCACTCAGCGCTTTAACCTGCGCATCGCTCAGGGAATAGGCCTGAAAGGCTTCTGCGCCTGACGTCATCAGACCGTTAGAATCCATATTCTGACAGCCGCTCAGCAGGAGCGTTGTACCCAGGGCCAGCACTATTGCACGCATTTTCATGAGGTTGTTTCCGTACTCGTTAATCTGAATAAAATCTGAAAAGTGCACCGGCAGCGAAGCCGGACTCGGGCTAAGTATAAGGAATATCGACGAGGCCGGGCGAGCAGATTGCGCAACATGCGAGCATGATCCAGAGATTTCTTAAGCTGCAAAAGAATGGTCCATGTACATGGCATGCCGCTTGGGTTACATTGTTGGCACTTTTTTCCGGCGTAGCCCAAAACGCGCTGTCGTCAAGGGCATGGCCTTTAACAGTCCGATCTGGAGTTAAAATGTCCTCACGTAAAGAGCTTGCTAATGCTATTCGTGCGCTGAGCATGGACGCAGTACAGAAAGCCAAATCCGGCCACCCAGGGGCCCCTATGGGTATGGCTGATATCGCCGAAGTCCTGTGGCGTGATTTCCTGAACCACAACCCGCAGAACCCGTCTTGGGCTGACCGCGACCGTTTCGTACTGTCTAACGGCCACGGCTCTATGCTGATTTATAGCCTGCTGCATCTCACTGGCTACGATCTGCCTATCGAAGAGCTGAAAAACTTCCGTCAGCTGCACTCCAAAACACCAGGTCACCCGGAAGTGGGTTACACCGCTGGCGTAGAAACCACCACCGGCCCACTGGGTCAGGGTATTGCTAACGCAGTGGGTATGGCGATTGCTGAGAAAACCCTGGCGGCGCAGTTCAACCGTCCTGGTCATGACATCGTTGACCACTTCACCTATGCGTTCATGGGTGACGGCTGCATGATGGAAGGCATTTCTCACGAAGTGTGCTCTCTGGCAGGTACCCTGAAGCTGGGCAAACTGGTTGCGTTCTATGACGACAACGGCATCTCCATCGACGGTCACGTTGAAGGCTGGTTCACTGATGACACCGCTAAACGTTTCGAAGCCTACGGCTGGCACGTGGTGCGTGGCGTTGATGGCCACGATGCTGACTCGATTAAACGTGCGGTAGAAGAAGCGCGCGCTGTCACTGACAAACCATCCCTGCTGATGTGCAAAACCATCATCGGCTTTGGTTCACCGAACAAAGCGGGTACTCACGACTCCCACGGTGCGCCACTGGGCGACGCGGAAATCGCGCTGACCCGTGAAGCGCTGGGCTGGAAACACCCTGCATTCGAAATCCCTTCTGACATTTATGCGCAGTGGGATGCAAAAGAAGCAGGCCAGGCCAAAGAAGCGGCATGGAACGAGAAGTTTGCTGCGTACGCGAAAGCCTTCCCGCAGGAAGCCGCTGAATTCACCCGTCGTATGAAAGGTGACATGCCGTCTGACTTCGACGCGAAAGCGAACGAGTTCATTGCTAAACTGCAGGCGAACCCATCCAAAATCGCCAGCCGTAAAGCGTCTCAGAACGCGATCGAAGCGTTCGGTCCTCTGCTTCCGGAATTCCTTGGCGGCTCCGCTGACCTGGCTCCGTCTAACCTGACCCTGTGGTCTGGCTCTAAGCCAATCAACGAAGATACTGCCGGTAACTACATCCATTACGGTGTACGTGAATTCGGTATGACGGCGATCGCGAACGGTATCGCGCTGCACGGTGGTTTCCTGCCGTACACCTCTACTTTCCTGATGTTCGTGGAATATGCGCGTAACGCCGTGCGTATGGCTGCGCTGATGAAACAGCGTCAGGTGATGGTCTATACCCACGACTCCATCGGTCTGGGCGAAGATGGTCCAACTCACCAGCCGGTAGAGCAGGTGGCTTCCCTGCGTGTGACCCCGAACATGAGCACATGGCGTCCATGTGACCAGGTTGAGTCCGCTGTGGCTTGGAAATATGGTGTTGAGCGTCAGGACGGCCCAACCGCGCTGATCCTCTCCCGTCAGAACCTGGCTCAGCAGGATCGTACGCCAGAGCAGCTGGCGAACATCGCGCGCGGTGGTTATGTGCTGAAAGATTGCGCAGGCCAGCCTGAGCTGATCTTCATCGCAACCGGTTCTGAAGTGGAACTGGCTGTCGCCGCCTGGGACAAACTGACTGCCGAAGGCGTGAAAGCGCGCGTGGTATCCATGCCGTCTACCGATGCGTTCGACAAACAGGATGCTGCTTACCGTGAATCCGTTCTGCCTAAAGCGGTAACCGCGCGTGTGGCAGTGGAAGCGGGTATCGCTGACTACTGGTTCAAATATGTGGGCCTGAACGGCGCCATCGTCGGTATGACCACTTTCGGTGAATCTGCTCCGGCAGAACAGCTGTTCGAAGAGTTCGGCTTCACCGTTGAGAACGTTGTCGCTAAGGCGAAAGAACTGCTGTAATTGTTTGTACGGTGCGGGCTGATGCTCTCACCCCAGCCCTCTCTCACTGGGAGAGGGTGCAAACACTAAAAACGGTAACCTCTCGGTTACCGTTTTGCTTTTACCTCGCCGTAAATTATTCCACCTAAAATGTGACGCAAGTCATATAGCTTGCTTATTCATCTGGACAGACATTCCTTTTATTCCTCGTTTCGCTTATTCTTGCTGAAGCGTTTCAGTCGATTAAATGTTCGACAATTGACCAATCAATCGCAGTTTGTGACAGCAAGGATTCCCCTTCGGGCGTAGCTGGATTACTCTTTCAGCCACCTCAAACCCAGGGAGTGCTTTGCAGGAGATCTATGACCGTACGCGTAGCGATTAATGGCTTCGGTCGCATCGGGCGTAATGTGGTTCGTGCTCTGTATGAATCCGGACGTCGGGCGGAAATAACCGTGGTGGCAATCAATGAACTGGCGGATGCTACGGGCATGGCGCATTTGTTGAAATATGACACCAGCCACGGACGCTTTGCCTGGGATGTGCGCCAGGACAGAGATCAGCTCTATGTGGGTGACGACGCTATTCGTGTGCTGCATGAGAGCAGCATTTCCGGGCTACCCTGGCGCGAACTGGGTGTGGATGTGGTGCTTGACTGTACCGGTGTGTACGGCAATCGCGAACATGGCGAAGCGCATCTCGCGGCAGGTGCGAAAAAAGTCCTGTTCTCCCATCCCGGCAGTAACGACCTCGACGCGACCGTCGTGTTTGGCGTCAACCAGCATGAGCTGCAAGCTGAACACCGCATTGTCTCCAACGCCTCCTGTACCACTAACTGCATTATTCCGGTCATCAAACTGTTAGACGATGCGTATGGCATTGAATCCGGTACCGTGACCACGATTCACTCCGCCATGCACGATCAACAGGTGATTGACGCTTACCACCCGGATTTACGGCGCACGCGTGCAGCGAGCCAGTCAATCATTCCGGTGGATACCAAACTGGCGGCAGGGATCACCCGAATTTTTCCGCAGTTTAATGACCGCTTTGAAGCGATTGCCGTGCGTGTTCCGACGATCAACGTCACCGCCATCGACCTGAGCGTGACGGTGAAAAAACCGGTAAAAGCCTGTGAAGTCAACCAGTTGCTGCAAAAAGCGGCACAGGGGGCATTTCATGGTATAGTTGACTATACGGAATTACCGTTGGTCTCAGTGGATTTTAACCACGACCCGCACAGCGCCATCGTCGATGGTACTCAAACGCGCGTCAGTGGCGCACACCTTATCAAGACGCTGGTCTGGTGTGATAACGAATGGGGCTTTGCTAACCGAATGCTCGACACCACGTTAGCAATGGCCGCTCAAGGTTTCAGGTAAGACGCATCGTGCGTCTGCAAAACTTTAAGAATCAACGAGAGGATTCACCATGTCTGTAATTAAGATGACCGATCTGGATCTGGCTGGTAAACGCGTTTTCATCCGTGCTGATCTGAACGTACCGGTTAAAGATGGCAAAGTGACCAGTGACGCGCGTATCCGTGCATCACTGCCAACCATCGAACTGGCTCTGAAGCAGGGCGCGAAAGTGATGGTTACCTCCCACCTGGGTCGTCCAACCGAAGGCGAGTACAACGAAGAGTTCTCTCTGCTGCCAGTTGTTAATTACCTGAAAGACAAACTGTCCAACCCGGTTCGCCTGGTAAAAGATTACCTGGACGGCGTTGAAGTTGCTGCCGGTGAACTGGTGGTTCTGGAAAACGTTCGCTTCAACAAAGGCGAGAAGAAAGACGACGAAACCCTGTCCAAAAAATACGCTGCACTGTGCGACGTATTCGTGATGGATGCTTTCGGTACGGCTCACCGTGCGCAGGCGTCTACCCACGGTATCGGTAAATTTGCAGACGTTGCGTGTGCCGGTCCTCTGCTGGCTGACGAACTGGAAGCACTGGGTAAAGCACTGAAAGAACCCGCTCGCCCAATGGTGGCTATCGTGGGTGGTTCTAAAGTGTCTACCAAACTGACCGTTCTGGATTCCCTGTCTAAAATCGCTGACCAGCTGATCGTTGGCGGTGGTATCGCGAACACCTTCGTTGCCGCTCAGGGCCACAACGTCGGTAAATCCCTGTACGAAGCAGACCTGGTTGACGAAGCTAAACGCCTGCTGGGCACCTGCGATATCCCGGTTCCAACGGATGTTCGCGTCGCAACCGAGTTCTCGGAAACTGCGACAGCGACCCTGAAATCTGTAAACGACATCAAAGATGAAGAGCAGATTCTGGACCTGGGCGACGTTTCTGCACAGAAACTGGCTGAAATCCTGAAGAACGCAAAAACAATCCTGTGGAACGGTCCTGTTGGCGTGTTCGAATTCCCGAACTTCCGTAAAGGTACTGAAATCGTTGCTAACGCTATCGCAGACAGCGAAGCGTTCTCTATCGCAGGCGGCGGTGACACTCTGGCAGCAATCGACCTGTTCGGTATCGCTGACAAGATCTCCTACATCTCCACTGGTGGCGGTGCATTCCTCGAATTCGTGGAAGGTAAAGTACTGCCAGCAGTAGCAATGCTCGAAGAGCGCGCTAAGAAGTAAGCCATTCAGGGGCAGGGAAACCTGCCCAATTTTCAGCGCGCTTTTAAGAGCTCGCACCTTTTCTAACGGCCGAAGATACAGGACTAAGCAACATGTCTAAAATTTTTGATTTCGTAAAACCTGGCGTGATCACTGGTGATGACGTACAGAAAGTGTTCCAGGTAGCTAAAGAAAACAACTTCGCTCTGCCAGCAGTTAACTGCGTGGGTACCGACTCCATCAACGCCGTACTGGAAACCGCTGCAAAAGTTAAAGCGCCGGTTATCGTTCAGTTCTCTAACGGCGGTGCTGCGTTTATCGCGGGTAAAGGCGTGAAAACTGACATTCCTCAGGGTGCTGCTATCCTGGGCGCGATCTCTGGTGCGCACCACGTACACCAGATGGCTGAACACTACGGTGTTCCTGTTATCCTGCACACTGACCACTGCGCGAAGAAACTGCTGCCGTGGATCGACGGTCTGCTGGACGCGGGTGAAAAACACTTCGCGGCAACCGGTAAGCCACTGTTCTCTTCTCACATGATCGACCTGTCTGAAGAATCCCTGCACGAAAACATCGAAATCTGCTCTAAATACCTGGCGCGCATGGCCAAAATGGACATGACCCTCGAAATCGAACTGGGTTGCACCGGTGGTGAAGAAGACGGCGTGGACAACAGCCACATGGACGCTTCTGCCCTGTACACTCAGCCAGAAGACGTTGATTACGCTTACACCGAGCTGAGCAAAATCAGTCCACGCTTCACCATTGCAGCGTCCTTCGGTAACGTACACGGCGTTTACAAACCAGGTAACGTGGTTCTGACCCCGACCATTCTGCGTGACTCTCAGGAATACGTGTCCAAAAAACACAACCTGCCGCACAACAGCCTGAACTTCGTCTTCCACGGCGGTTCCGGTTCTTCTGCTCAGGAAATCAAAGACTCCGTAAGCTACGGCGTAGTGAAAATGAACATCGATACCGACACCCAGTGGGCAACCTGGGACGGTATTCTGCAGTACTACAAAGCGAACGAAGCTTACCTGCAGGGCCAGCTGGGCAACCCGAAAGGCGAAGATCAGCCGAACAAGAAATACTACGATCCACGCGTATGGCTGCGCGCAGCGCAGACGTCCATGGTGACCCGTCTGGAGCAGGCTTTCAAAGAACTGAACGCGATCGACGTTCTGTAATCAGAGCTGCTAACAGCATCAGAAGGCCCGCAAATGCGGGCCTTTTTTTATGCTTTTTCAATAGCCTGTCGGGCTGGTTTTTGTGATCTGTTTGGCAAACCCGGTGCTTTTTGTTTACCCTTTACTGACCTGCCTGTCTCCACGGGGGATGGATTTTATGTTTGGGTTTAACAAAAGGAAGAATAAATGGAACAACTCGATGTTGTAGACAGCATCAATAACGCGGGTACCTGGCTGGTGCGCAACCAGGCTCTGCTGCTGAGCTATGCCGTGAACATCGTCGCGGCGATCGCCATCATTATCGTCGGGATGATCGTGGCGCGGATCGTATCGAACACGGCTAACCGCTTGATGGTTGGGCGACACATTGATGCCACTGTAGCTGATTTCCTCTCTGCGCTGATGCGCTACGGCATCATTGCCTTTACGTTGATTGCTGCATTAGGGCGAGTCGGGGTTCAAACTGCATCGGTGATCGCGGTGCTCGGTGCCGCCACGTTAGCGATTGGTATGGCGCTGCAGGGCTCGCTCTCAAACCTGGCTGCAGGTGTACTGCTGGTAACCTTCCGCCCGTTCCGCTCAGGTGAATATGTCGACCTTGGCGGCATTGCCGGAACCGTGCTGCAGGTGCAGATTTTCTCAACGACACTGCGTACCGTTGATGGCCGCATCGTGGTCGTGCCGAACGGGAAAATCATTGCAGGCAACATCATTAACTTCTCCCGTGAACCGGTGCGTCGTAACGAGCTGATTATCAGCGTGGCGTATGACTCTGATATCGATCAGGTGAAGACGCTGATTAGCAACATCATTGCCTCAGACGATCGCATTCTCAAAGACAAAGAGCAGACCGTTCGTCTGAACGAACTGGGGGCATCATCTATTAACTTTGTGGTCCGTATCTGGAGCAAGAGCAGCGATCTGCAAAACGTTTACTGGGACGTGCTGGAGCGTATTAAGCGCGACTTCGATGCCAACGGCATCAGCTTCCCGTACCCGCAGATGGACGTCAACGTCAAAAAAGTCAAAGAAGCAGAATAACATCATCCCTAGGCCCGGTACGCGCTCGCGACACCGGGCTTTAGTTTTTATAAGCCCCGCTAATCCCCAATTAATATTATCAATTTCCTCTAATGTGATTCGCGCAGTATAGTCTGCTTCCAGGACAATACAGTGAGAATATCGTCATGTTATCGTATTACTTTCAAGGGCTTGCATTAGGTGCGGCCATGATCCTTCCCCTCGGTCCACAAAATGCGTTTGTGATGAACCAGGGCATCCGCCGCCAGTATCATCTGATGATTGCCCTGCTGTGCGCGGTAAGCGATTTACTGCTGATCTGTGCCGGCATTTTTGGCGGTAGCGCACTGCTGATGCAGTCTCCCTGGCTGCTGGCGCTGGTTACCTGGGGCGGCGTGGCGTTCCTGCTCTGGTATGGTTTCGGCGCGCTGAAAACGGCCATGAGCAGCAACCTCGAACTGGCAAGCGCTGAAGTGATGAAGCAAGGGCGATGGAAGATTATCGTCACCATGCTGGCGGTGACCTGGCTTAACCCGCATGTTTATCTTGATACCTTCGTGGTGCTGGGCAGCCTGGGCGGACAGCTGGACGTTGAACCTAAACGCTGGTTTGCGCTCGGTACGGTAAGCGCCTCTTTCCTCTGGTTCTTCGGGCTCGCGATTCTGGCGGCCTGGCTGGCCCCTCGTCTGCGTACGGCCAAAGCGCAGCGGATCATCAACACGCTGGTGGGCGTGGTGATGTGGTTTATCGCCTTTCAGCTGGCAAAAGAGGGGATTCACCATGTCCAGCAATTGTTCAACTAAGCCTTGTCTTATGGACAACTGAACAAGACGCGCTAAGCTTGCTGGCATGCGCCCTGTTGTTGGGGCACTCTTTGCAACATGGAGGAATGACAGTGAAGTTTAAGGTGATGGCCCTGGCGGCATTAGTAAGTTTAGGTGCGGTGTCGGTGCAGGCAAGTGAACTGCCGGATGGTCCGCACATCGTCACGTCAGGCACCGCAAGCGTGGATGCGGTACCCGATGTTGCAACGCTGGCAATTGAAGTGAATGTGGCCGCGAAAGATGCGGCGTCTGCCAAGAAGCAGGCTGACGATCGCGTTGCGCAATACCTCTCTTTCCTTGAGCAGAACGGTGTCGGTAAAAAAGATATCAACTCCGCTAACCTGCGTACTCAACCCGATTACGACTACCAGAATGGCAAAAGTATCCTGAAGGGTTACCGTGCCGTGCGTACCGTTGAAGTGACCGTCCGTCAGCTGGATAAGCTAAACGCTTTGCTGGATGGCGCGCTGAAGGCGGGACTCAACGAAATTCGTTCCGTGTCTCTGGGCGTTGCGCAACCGGAGAAATACAAAGACCAGGCACGTAAAGCGGCAATTGATGACGCAATGCACCAGGCACAGCAGCTGGCTGCCGGCTTTAACAGCAAGCTCGGCCCGGTATACAGCGTGCGTTACCACGTCTCTAACTACCAGCCAAGCCCGATGGTGCGAATGATGAAAGCCGATGCGGCGCCGGTATCCGCTCAGGAAACTTACGAGCAGCCGACGATCCAGTTCGACGATCAGGTTGATGTGGTGTTCCAGCTGGAACCCGTTGCAGCACAGCCGAAACCTGCACAATAATCAACAGGCCGGGTAAGGCGTAGCCGCCACCCGGCTTTTCTTTTAATCCTGTCGCAACACCTTATGCCCGTAGGCCAGCAGCGCGTCGGTGACGTTGCGCATCATGCGGCTTTCTGGCGCAAAACGGTGCCAGTAGAGCATCCGGCGCTGATACAGCCCCGGCGTCAAATCAATCAGCTCTCCGCTTTTCAACTCTTTCTCAATCTGCAGATGCGGGATCATGCAGCAGGTCGTGCCCTGACGTGCAAGCTGCACAAAGGCTTCCGATGAGTTAACGATATGACACGGCACGCTGCCCGGCGGCAGGTCAAAGTTTTGCTGCAGGAACGCCTGATGCATATCGTCCAGATGGTCAAACGCCACGGCAGGCGCTTTCAGCAGCGCGGCGCGGGTCACGCCGTTGGGGAAATAGCGCTCGGCAAAGGCTTTTGAACCCACAAACAGGTAATCCAGCGCACCCAGCTGATCGACAAGACAGCTAGGAAGCGCCTGAGGCTGAATACTGACCGCCCCAACCACTTCACCACGACGCAGGCGCTCCTGGGTACGGGTCTCATCTTCAACCTGCAAATTCAGGCGGATAGGGGAGTCCGCTAATACCGGCGCAAGGGCCGGCAGCAGCCAGGTTGCCAGACTGTCGGCGTTAACCGCCAGAGAGAGCAGCAGCGGCGTAGAGCCCGTTTGTTCGTCACCCAGCCACTCATCTTCCAGCAGCTCAACCTGACGCAGCAGGGCGAGGAGCTTTTGTCCTTGCTCCGTTGGGCGAGGCGGCACGGTACGCACCAGCAGTGGCTGGCCGAACATATTTTCGAGCTGTTTGATACGCTGCGATACGGCGGACTGCGTGATGCAAAGCTTTTGCGCCGCGCGCTCAAAACCTCGTTCACGAATAACTGCATCAAGTGCCTGTAGTGTTCTGTAGTCCGGACGTTTCATTGCTCTGGCTGGCTCCTTAATTTTGCTTATTCTGCACTATGACACAATTTTCCCTTCGTGGCAGACGAATTCCATTCGACGTGTTCTATAATGCGCCCTGAGTTTTCACACCACAGGCAAAACGATCATGACGCAGGATGAACTGAAAAAAGCAGTAGGATGGGCCGCTCTCCAGTACGTACAACCGGGCAGCATTGTCGGTGTTGGTACCGGGTCGACGGCGGCGCACTTTATCGATGCGCTGGGCACGATGAAAGGGCAGATTGAGGGGGCTGTGTCCAGCTCTGATGCTTCCACGGAAAAGCTGAAAAGCCTCGGCATTACCGTTTTCGATCTAAACGACGTTGATCGTCTGGGCATTTACGTTGATGGCGCGGATGAGATCAACGGCCATATGCAGATGATCAAAGGCGGCGGCGCGGCGCTGACCCGTGAAAAAATCATCGCCTCCGTTGCGGATAAGTTCATCTGCATCGCTGATGCGTCCAAGCAGGTCGATATTCTGGGTAAATTCCCGCTGCCGGTTGAAGTGATCCCGATGGCACGCAGCGCCGTGGCGCGTGAACTGGTCAAACTGGGTGGACGTCCGGAATATCGCCAGGGCGTAGTGACCGATAACGGCAACGTGATCCTCGACGTTCACGGTCTGGAAATTCTCGACGCGATTGCGCTGGAAAACGCCATCAATGGCATTCCGGGCGTTGTCACTGTAGGGTTATTTGCCAACCGTGGCGCGGATGTGGCGCTGATTGGTACGGCTGACGGTGTGAAAACCATCGTAAAATGATCTGACGGGGGGCGCTCACCCCCCGCTAAAAAATTTTTGAAAAGCTAAATTCGGTGACTTGTGTCACGTTTTTACGCCTCGTTTGCCGATCCTGCCACGTACGTAAAATTCCGCAGCATTTTCCTCTGTCATTTCGCCCTGTATGACTTTTCTTCAGAGTGCCGACGCAAACGTTCATATTGCTGCAATAGTTTTTTTTGATATGTTGGCTAGAGCGGATTTCAATCCAGCACAACATCAGTTCAGATAAAATACAGGGTCGGGTAAATGGCAAAGGTATCACTGGAGAAAGACAAGATTAAATTCCTGCTGGTCGAGGGTGTGCATCAGAAAGCACTCGATAGCCTTCGTGCGGCAGGTTACACCAACATCGAATTCCATAAAGGCGCGCTGGATACCGAAGAGCTCAAGGCAGCCATCCGGGATGCTCACTTCATTGGCCTGCGATCCCGTACCCACCTGACTGAAGATGTGATTGCCGCGGCGGAAAAGCTGGTTGCCATCGGTTGTTTCTGCATCGGTACCAACCAGGTTGATCTGAACGCCGCCGCTAAGCGCGGTATTCCTGTATTCAACGCACCTTTCTCCAACACCCGTTCCGTGGCGGAGTTAGTGATTGGCGAATTGCTGCTGTTGCTGCGCGGTATCCCGGAGGCTAACGCCAAAGCGCACCGTGGCGTCTGGAACAAACTGGCTACAGGTTCATACGAAGCCCGTGGTAAGAAACTGGGTATCATTGGTTATGGCCACATCGGTACTCAACTCGGGATTCTGGCGGAATCTCTGGGGATGCACGTTTACTTTTATGACATTGAAAGCAAACTGCCGCTGGGTAACGCCACTCAGGTTCAACATCTCTCCGACCTGCTGAACATGAGCGATGTGGTCAGCCTGCATGTGCCGGAAAACGCCTCCACCAAAAACATGATGGGTGCGGAAGAACTGGCGCTGATGAAGCCGGGTTCACTGCTGATCAACGCCGCGCGCGGTACGGTTGTCGACATTCCTGCCCTGTGTGATGCGCTAAAACGCAAACATCTGGCAGGTGCCGCGATTGACGTCTTCCCGACTGAGCCTGCGACCAACAGCGATCCGTTTAACTCTCCGCTGTGCGAGTTCGATAACGTGATCCTGACGCCGCACATCGGCGGTTCGACTCAGGAAGCGCAGGAGAACATCGGTCTGGAAGTGGCGGGTAAACTGAGCAAATACTCCGACAATGGCTCGACGCTCTCCGCCGTTAACTTCCCGGAAGTGTCTCTGCCGCTGCACGGTGGCCGTCGTCTGCTGCACATTCACGAAAACCGTCCAGGCGTGCTGACTGCCATCAACCAGATCTTTGCTGAGCAGAGCGTCAACATCGCTGCGCAGTATCTGCAAACCAATTCGCAGATGGGCTACGTGGTTATTGATATCGAAGCGGATGAAGACGTTGCCGAGAAAGCGCTGCAGAGCATGAAGGCGATTCCAGGGACGATTCGCGCACGTCTTCTTTACTGATAGTGCGGGCTGTGTGTCGGGTGGCGCTTACGCTTACCCGACCTACAAAGTTCGAGGATTTATGTAGGCCGGGTAAGCGTAAGCGCCACCCGGCTTTATTCTACCAGGTCCAGGTTTTACTGGGCGTTACTACCGCCGGCAACGGCACATCCCACTTCTCGACCGGCAAAGATTCCACCGCCTGACAATCATGCGCGTAACCCACCGGCTGTAAACCGTATTGCTGCCAGTTTTGCAGCGTCCGGTCGTAAAAACCGCCGCCCATGCCCAAACGCTGACCCTGTTCATCAAACGCCACCAGCGGCGTGACCAGCACATCCAGTTCGGCAAGCGGCAGCACGTCGCGCACGTCGAGTTTGGGTTCTGTGATTTTCAGACGATTCACCACCAGCTCGCTGTGCGGGTGGTAGTGCAGAAACAGCAGGTTTCCTTTGCTAAACGGATGCAGCACCGGCAGATAGACCTTCTTCCCGGCTCGCCAGAGTTGCTCGATTAGCGGTTGGGTATCCAGTTCACCATCAAACGACAGAAACAGTGCGACCGTATGCGCCATCACAACAGGGGGATACGCCATCATGCGAGCGGCGGCCTGTTGAGCAAAATGCGCTTGCTGTTCTGAGGTTAACGCACGACGGCGTTGACGAATAAGCTGACGAATATCCTGGCGTGAGGCAGAAACTTCAGGGAATTGAGTCATGGTAGTCGGTAGAAGAAAAGGAAGGGAATCTCCGAGATGCCGCCGCAGGCTGTAACCCTTGAACCCTTGGTTCAAGGTGAATGTGTCGTCATAGTTTTAAGGCTTCTCGGACGGACCGAGCATGCTCACCAACCATGGAGCGCCACATTCTTGTGGTATGAAATATCGGCTCAGGGGACTGGCCCGCTTGCGAACATCTCAGAGAAATTTTGTCTTCACAGTTACTCTACCATAGTCAACTGAGAAGTGTTATTCAAACTTTGGTCCCGGTCTTTCGGGATTGCGACCCTGATCAAGCAATGCCTGTTCAATGGTCTGCTGGAGCATTTTAATGCGCTGCTCCATGCTTGCCGCGTAGTCGCGGGTTTTCGCTTTTTCCTGAGTCAGTTCATAGCTGATGTTCAACGCGGCGATGAAAACCAGCTGCTCAGTATTTGTGACTCTAGTGCGTTCTTTTAGATCTTGCAACCGCTGATTCAAATCGTCCGCGGCCTGATTCAAAGCATCCCTTTGTTCAGGCGGACAATTCACTCGCAGTGAACGGCCAAAAATCTGGAGATCGACGGGTTGTGCAGACATGCCACCTTCCTGCTGATTGACTGCGCTGCCTTCGCCTGATGCCCCGGGGGCTGCGAAGGGGCGACACTATAGCTACCCTGATGTGAAGATACAAGCCCTTTTCTGGTATCACCAGGGTCCAAAGTGGTAGCATATCATGAAACTTCCCCCCAATGATGACGAATGCGCATGTCTATACAGAACGAAATGCCTGGTTACAAGGATTTAAACCAGTTACTGAACCAGCAGGGAGTCGGTTTAACCCCTGCCGAAATGCACGGTCTGATCAGTGGCATGCTGTGCGGCGGAAACAGCGACAGCTCATGGCAGCCGCTGATCCACGACCTCACGAATGAAGGGCTGGCGTTTGGTCACGAGCTGGCGGAAGCGCTGCGTAAAATGCATGCCGCCATCAGCGATTCGCTGGAAGACGATGGCTTCCTTTTTCAGCTTTATCTGCCTGAAGGCGACGACGTCAGCGTGTTCGATCGCGCCGATGCGCTGGCGGGTTGGGTAAATCATTATCTGCTGGGTCTGGGCGTCACGCAGCCTAAACTGGATAAAGTAACCGGCGAAGCGGGTGAAGCGATCGACGATCTGCGCAACATTGCCCAGCTTGGCTACGATGAGGACGAAGACCAGGAAGAGCTGGAAATGTCTCTCGAAGAGATCATTGAGTACGTGCGCGTGGCGGCACTGCTGTGCCATGACAACTTTACGCGCTCACAGCCGACCGCGCCGGAAGTCCGCAAGCCAACCTTACATTAAGAAAAATAACGCACAGGAGGGTGTCATGGTTATCTCGAGTCAAGAGTATTCGCGCCGCCGTCAGGCGCTGCTGGCAAAAATGCAGCCGGGCAGCGCCGCGCTGATTTTCGCTGCGCCCGAAGTGACGCGCAGCGCCGACAGCGAATATCCCTATCGCCAGAGCAGCGATTTCTGGTACTTCACCGGCTTTAACGAGCCGGAAGCAGTACTGGTGCTGATTAAGAGCAATGACACTCACAACCACAGCGTGATTTTTAACCGCGTGCGCGATCTGACGGCCGAAATCTGGTTTGGTCGCCGCTTAGGGCAGGAGGCCGCACCGGAAAAACTGGGCGTTGATCGTGCGCTGGCGTTTAGCGAAATCAACCAGCAGCTCTACCAGTTGCTTAACGGCCTCGACGTGCTCTATCACGCACAGGGCGAATATGCGTACGCCGATGAGATTGTTTTCACCGCGCTGGATAAGCTGCGCAAAGGCTCGCGGCAGAACCTCTCCGCGCCCGCTACCCTAACGGACTGGCGTCCGGTGGTGCATGAGATGCGTCTGTTCAAATCTGAAGAAGAGCTGAACGTGATGCGCCGTGCGGGCGAAATCAGCGCCCTGGCACACACCCGCGCCATGGAGAAGTGCCGTCCCGGGATGTTCGAATATCAGCTGGAAGGCGAAATTCACCACGAATTTAACCGTCACGGCGCGCGTTATCCCTCTTACAACACCATTGTTGGCGGCGGGGAAAACGGCTGCATTCTGCACTACACCGAAAACGAAAGCGCGCTGCGCGATGGCGATCTGGTGCTTATCGATGCTGGTTGCGAATATCAGGGCTACGCGGGGGATATCACCCGCACCTTCCCGGTGAACGGTAAATTTTCACCGGCACAGCGCACTATTTACGACATCGTGCTGGAATCCCTTGAGACGGCGCTCAACCTGTATCGCCCGGGGACCTCCATGCAGGAAGTGACCGGCGAAGTGGTACGCATCATGATTACCGGTCTGGTCAGGCTCGGGATCCTGAAAGGGGATGTGGAGACCCTGATTGCTGAAAATGCGCATCGACCGTACTTCATGCACGGCCTGAGCCACTGGCTGGGGCTGGATGTCCATGACGTTGGTGCGTATGGCGCCGACCGTTCGCGCGTGCTGGAGCCGGGCATGGTATTAACCGTGGAGCCGGGGTTATATATCGCGCCGGATGCCGACGTGCCTGAAGAATACCGCGGGATTGGCATTCGTATTGAAGACGACATTGTCATTACCGAAACCGGTAATGAAAACCTGACCGCGAGTGTCGTGAAAAACGCTGACGATATCGAGGCGCTGATGGCAGCGGCGCGCGCATGAGCGTGATTATCGTGGGCGGCGGCATGACCGGGGCCACGCTGGCGCTGGCCATTTCGCATTTGACGCAGGGCCAGCTTCCGGTGCACCTGGTGGAAGCCGTTGCGCCAGAGGCGTCGAATCACCCTGGTTTTGATGCCCGCGCCATTGCGCTGGCGCAGGGAACCTGTCAGCAGCTTGCGCGTATTGGTATCTGGCAGGCGATAGCCGACCGTGCCACGGCGATCGGTACTGTTCACGTCAGCGATCGCGGCCATGCTGGCTTTGTCACGCTGGAGGCGCAGGATTACCGTATTGATGCCCTGGGTCAGGTCGTTGAGCTACACGATGTGGGTTTACGTCTGTTCCGCCTGCTTCAGGATGCGCCGGGCGTGACGCTGCATTGTCCGGCACGCGTGGCAAGCGTAAGCCGCAGTGAAGCGTCGGTCAGCGTGACGCTGGAAAACGGCACCGTGCTGGATGGCCAACTGCTGGTTGCCGCAGACGGTTCGCGCTCGGCGCTCGGCACCCAGTGTGGCGTGGAGTGGCGTCAGCAGCCTTACGGGCAGGTGGCGGTTATCGCCAACGTCTCTACTGCTGCAGAACACAACGGCAGGGCGTTTGAACGCTTTACGCAGCATGGTCCGCTGGCGATGCTGCCGATGTCGAACGGTCGCTGTTCTCTGGTCTGGTGTCACCCGCAGGATAAGGCGGAAGAGGTTAAGGCCTGGTCAGACGAACGTTTTTGTACCGAGCTTCAAAAGGCGTTTGGCTGGCGGCTGGGGCGCATTACCCATGCCGGCAAGCGGACGGTATATCCTCTTTCATTAACCACCGCGTCGCAGTCCATCTCCCATCGTCTGGCGCTGGTCGGTAATGCCGCGCAGACGCTGCACCCCATTGCGGGGCAAGGCTTCAACCTTGGGTTACGCGACGTGATGAGTCTGGCAGAAACGCTTTCGCAGGCGTGGGGCGAGCAAAAAGACTGTGGCGCATATCAGGTGCTCAGTCATTACCAGAAGCGACGCCAGGCGGATAAAGAGGCGACAATCGGTGTCACCGATGGCCTGGTTCATCTGTTTGCCAATCGCTGGGCGCCGCTGGTTGCGGGCCGCAACCTCGGGCTGATGGCGATGGAACTATTCATACCGGCACGTGACGTGCTGGCGCAGCGGACTCTTGGTTGGGTCGCGCGTTAAGGAGTTATCACCGTGCAAAATGTTGATGTCGCTATCGTTGGCGGCGGTATGGTTGGACTGGCGCTGGCCTGTGGCTTACAGGGCAGCGGCCTGCGCGTGGCGGTGCTGGAACAAAAGCAGCCCCAGCCGGTAGCCCAGGATGCGCAGCCGGAACTGCGCGTCTCGGCAATCAATGCGGCCAGCGAAAAGCTGCTGACGCACCTTGGCGTCTGGTCGGATATCGTGGCGCAGCGCGCCAGCTGCTATCACGGTATGGAAGTGTGGGACAAAGACAGCTTTGGCCATATTGCTTTTGATGATGAAAGCATGGGCTACAGCCACCTTGGCCACATTATTGAGAATGCCGTTATTCATCATGCGCTGTGGCAAAAAGCGCAGTCCTGTAGCGATGTGACCCTGATGGCACCCGCGCAAATCCAGCAGGTGGCGTGGGGGGAAAACGAGGCGTTTATCACCCTGCAAAGCGGCGACATGCTGACCGCGCGTCTGGTGGTGGGGGCTGACGGGGCGAACTCCTGGCTGCGTAATAAAGCCGATATCCCGCTGACCTTCTGGGATTACCGTCATCACGCGCTGGTCGCGACGATCCGCACCGAAGAGCCGCACGGCGGCGTGGCGCGGCAGATTTTCCACAACGACGGCATACTGGCGTTCCTGCCGCTTGCCGATCCGCACCTGTGCTCGATTGTCTGGTCGCTGGTGCCGGAGAAAGCCCGGCAGATGCATGAGGCGACGCCGGATGCCTTTAACCAGGCGCTGTGCGTGGCGTTTGATAACCGCCTTGGCCTGTGCTCGCTTGAGAGCGAGCGGCAGGTGTTCCCGCTAACTGGCCGTTACGCGCGCCAGTTTGCGGCGCACCGTCTGGCGCTGGTGGGGGATGCAGCGCATACCATTCATCCGCTGGCCGGGCAGGGGGTTAACCTTGGCTTTATGGACGCGGCGGAGCTGGTAGAAGAGCTGCGTCGTTTGCATCGCGAAGGGAAAGATATCGGTCAGCATCTCTATCTGCGTCGCTACGAACGCAGCCGCAAGCACAGCGCGGCGGTGATGCTGGCGGGTATGCAGGGCTTCCGCGAACTGTTTGCCGGTGCCAATCCGGCGAAAAAACTGCTGCGCGACATTGGCCTCAAGCTTGCCGATACCCTTCCGGGTGTTAAACCCCAACTCCTTCGTCAGGCGATGGGTCTGAACGACCTGCCGGACTGGCTACGCTAACTTAGACCCCCGTCACACTTTGTTTTCCCGGCCTCTGCGCCGGGGAAATTTCCTCGTTTGAAATATTCTAATTTCACGCCATTTTTCGCATTAGATATTCTAATGCCGCGTTTTTCTGGTTACGGAAATTCAGCCCGTTTTTCCGCATGAAATATCACCATGTGCTAAATCCTGTTAGCGTGATGTTAATTTTGTGCGGGGGTAATCGCATTTTTCCAGTGAATAACTCTGTAGGCTTTTCAGCGTTTTTTGGTCATAAGCTAATGTGATGACCCGTTTTACCTTATGGTTAACCGCCGGTTTCGGTGGTAAGTTCAGGTAAAAGAGAACGTTTGCGTCGGGCCTGATATCGGGGCCGATACCGGGTTTCACGGTGAATTTTTCAACGAGGACAAGATGGCTCAACAGACTCCTTTGTACGAACAGCACGTGTTATGCGGCGCCCGCATGGTGGACTTCCACGGCTGGATGATGCCGCTGCACTACGGCTCGCAGATTGATGAGCACCACGCGGTGCGCACCGATGCCGGTATGTTCGACGTGTCCCACATGACGATTGTCGATCTGCACGGTAGCCGCACCCGGGAGTTTTTGCGTTATCTGCTGGCAAACGACGTCGCCAAACTAAAAACGCCGGGTAAAGCGCTCTATACCGGCATGCTGAATGCCTCTGGCGGCGTGATTGATGACCTTATCGTCTATTACTTCACCGAAGATTTCTTCCGCCTCGTTGTAAACTCTGCCACCCGCGAAAAAGACCTCTCCTGGATCACCCAACACGCCGAACCGTATGCCATCGACATCACCGTCCGTGACGATCTGTCACTGATTGCCGTGCAGGGGCCGAACGCGCAGGCGAAAGCCGCGTCTCTGTTCAACGATGAGCAGCGTAAAGCCACTGAAGGCATGAAACCGTTCTTCGGCGTGCAGGCGGGCGATCTGTTTATCGCCACCACCGGCTACACCGGCGAAGCGGGCTACGAAATTGCGATGCCGAATGAGAAGGCAGCTGATTTCTGGCGTGCGCTGGTGGAAGCGGGCGTGAAGCCGGCTGGCCTTGGCGCGCGCGATACGCTGCGCCTGGAGGCAGGCATGAACCTCTACGGTCAGGAGATGGATGAAGGCGTCTCTCCGCTGGCCGCTAACATGGGCTGGACCATCGCATGGGAACCGGCTGACCGTGACTTTATTGGCCGTGAAGCGCTGGAGATGCAGCGCGAGAAGGGCACTGAACAGCTGGTTGGCCTGGTGATGAAGGAAAAAGGCGTACTGCGCGGCGAGCTGCCGGTGCGTTTTACCGATGCTGATGGCAATCCTCGCGAAGGCGTGATCACCAGCGGAACCTTCTCCCCGACGCTGGGCTACAGTATTGCACTGGCACGCGTGCCGGCAGGCATTGGCGAAACGGCGGTGGTGCAAATCCGCAACCGCGAAATGCCGGTCAACGTGACCAAACCGATTTTTGTTCGCGCCGGTAAGCCGGTCGCCTAACTATTTTTATCAGGAGAACTTCAATGAGCAATGTGCCAGCAGAACTGAAATACAGCAAAGAACACGAGTGGCTGCGCAAAGAGGCGGACGGCACTTACACCGTCGGGATCACCAAGCATGCGCAAGAGCTGCTGGGCGACATGGTGTTTGTTGACCTGCCTGAAGTCGGCGCAACCGTGAGCGCGGGCGACGACTGCGCCGTGGCAGAGTCCGTCAAAGCGGCATCAGACATCTACGCACCGGTAAGCGGTGAAATTGTCGCCGTCAACGACGCGCTGAACGACTCCCCGGAGCTGGTCAACAGCGAGCCTTATGGCGAAGGCTGGATCTTCAAGATCAAAGCCAGCGACGAATCGCAGGTTGCCGCGCTGCTGGATGCGACCGCGTACGAAGCCCTGTTAGAAGACGAGTAAGCCATTATCCCTCTCCCCTTTGGGGAGAGGGTAGGGTGAGGGGAACAGACGACACCCTCACCCCAGCCCTCTCCCTCAGGGAGAGGGAGAAAACACATTCACTGCACGTTTCAGGAACCATCGCTCATGACACAGACTTTAAGCCAGCTTGAAAACCGTGGCGCCTTCATTGAACGTCACATTGGGCCGGATGCTCAGCAACAGCAGGAGATGCTGAAGACGGTTGGCGCGGATTCATTAGACGCACTGATCGGCCAGATTGTGCCAAAAGACATCCAGCTTGCCACACCGCCTCAGGTGGGTGAAGCCACCACGGAATTTGCCGCACTGGCGGAGCTGAAGGCTATCGCCGGCCTCAACAAGCGCTTTAAGTCTTACATTGGCATGGGCTACACCAACGTGCAGTTGCCGCCGGTCATCCTGCGCAACATGCTGGAAAACCCGGGCTGGTACACCGCCTATACCCCGTATCAGCCAGAAGTCTCTCAGGGGCGCCTGGAAGCGCTGCTGAACTTCCAGCAGGTGACGCTGGATCTGACCGGAATGGACATCGCTTCCGCGTCTCTGCTGGATGAAGCTACCGCGGCTGCCGAAGCCATGGCGATGGCGAAGCGCGTCAGCAAGCTGAAAAATGCTAACCGTTTCTTCGTGGCGGCGGACGTTCATCCGCAGACGCTGGACGTGGTGCGTACCCGAGCGGAAACCTTCGGCTTTGACGTGATTGTCGACGACGCTGATAAAGTGCTGGATCACCAGGACGTCTTCGGCGTGCTGCTGCAGCAGGTGGGGACCACCGGTGAAGTTCACGACTACGGCGCACTGATTGCCGAGCTGAAATCCCGTAAAGTGGTGGTCAGCGTCGCTGCTGATTTTATGGCGCTGGTGCTGCTGACGGCCCCGGGTAAACAGGGCGCGGATATTGTCTTCGGCTCTGCACAGCGCTTCGGCGTGCCGATGGGCTACGGCGGTCCGCATGCGGCGTTCTTCGGCGCTAAAGATAAATTCAAACGCTCCATGCCTGGCCGTATCATCGGCGTCTCAAAAGACGCTGCCGGTAACACCGCGCTGCGCATGGCGATGCAGACTCGCGAGCAGCATATCCGCCGCGAGAAAGCGAACTCCAACATTTGTACTTCGCAGGTGCTGCTGGCCAACATCGCCAGCCTGTACGCCGTGTTCCACGGCCCGGCTGGCCTGAAACGCATTGCCAGCCGCATTCACCGTCTGGCCGATATTCTGGCCTGCGGCCTGCAGCAGAAAGGCCTCAAACTGCGCCATGCCCACTACTTCGACACGCTGTGTGTGGACGTGGCGGATAAAGCGGCAGTGCTGGCTCGCGCGAATGCCGCAGAGATCAACCTGCGCAGCGACATCCACAACGCCGTCGGCATTACGCTGGATGAAAGCACCACCCGCGACGATATTCTCAACCTGTTCAACGTGCTGCTGGGTGACGCGCACGGTCTGGACATTGACGCACTCGACAAAGAGGTCGCGCTCGACAGCCGCTCCATTCAGGACAGCATGCTGCGTAACGACGCGATCCTGACGCACCCGGTCTTTAATCGCTACCACAGCGAAACCGAGATGATGCGTTACATGCACTCTCTGGAACGCAAAGATCTGGCGCTGAATCAGGCGATGATCCCGCTGGGCTCGTGCACCATGAAGCTGAACGCCGCGGCAGAGATGATCCCAATCACCTGGCCTGAGTTTGCCGAGCTGCACCCGTTCTGCCCGCCAGAGCAGGCGGAAGGCTATCATATGATGATCAATCAGCTTTCCGACTGGCTGGTGAAGCTGACCGGTTACGACGCGCTCTGCATGCAGCCGAACTCCGGTGCGCAGGGTGAATACGCGGGCCTGCTGGCCATCCGTCATTATCACGAAAGCCGCAACGAAGGGCACCGCGATATCTGCCTGATCCCAAGCTCCGCACATGGTACCAACCCGGCCTCCGCTCAGATGGCGGGCATGGAAGTGGTGGTCGTGGCGTGTGATAAGAACGGCAACATCGATTTGGCCGACCTGCGTGCGAAAGCCGAGCAGGCAGGCGACAAGCTCTCCTGCATCATGGTGACCTATCCGTCCACCCACGGCGTGTACGAAGAGACCATCCGCGAAGTGTGCGAAGTGGTGCATCAGTTCGGCGGTCAGGTATACCTCGACGGCGCGAACATGAATGCTCAGGTAGGCATTACTTCTCCGGGCTTTATCGGCGCGGACGTGTCGCACCTGAACCTGCACAAGACCTTCTGCATCCCGCACGGCGGTGGCGGTCCGGGCATGGGGCCAATCGGTGTGAAAGCGCACCTGGCGCCGTTTGTCCCAGGCCACAGCGTCGTGCAGATCGAAGGCATGCTGACCCGTCAGGGGGCGGTCTCTGCGGCACCGTTCGGCAGCGCCTCTATCCTGCCAATCAGCTGGATGTACATTCGCATGATGGGCGCGGAAGGGCTGAAAAAAGCAAGCCAGGTGGCGATCCTGAATGCCAACTACATCGCGACTCGCCTGAAGTCGGCCTTCCCGGTGCTCTATACCGGCCGTGACGGTCGCGTGGCGCACGAGTGCATCCTCGATATTCGTCCGCTGAAAGAGCAGACCGGCATCAGTGAGCTGGATATCGCCAAGCGCCTGATTGACTACGGCTTCCACGCGCCAACCATGTCGTTCCCGGTAGCGGGTACGCTGATGGTGGAGCCAACGGAGTCCGAGAGCAAAGCCGAGCTGGACCGCTTTATCGACGCGATGCTGGCCATCCGCATGGAGATCGATCGCGTGCAGGACGGCGAGTGGACGCTGGAAGATAACCCGCTGGTTAACGCCCCGCACACCCAGCACGAAATGGTGGCCGAGTGGAACCACGGCTATTCCCGCGAGCTGGCGGTCTTCCCGGCAGGTGTGGCAAACAAATACTGGCCGACCGTGAAGCGTCTGGATGATGTGTACGGCGACCGTAACCTGTTCTGCTCCTGCGTACCGATGAGCGAATACCAGTAATCGCGCGTGTGAAGTCATGTAAGCCGGGTAAGGCGAAGCCGCCACCCGGCTTTTTTATTGGGAGAAGAGAATGGGCATTGCACTTGTGACCGGCGCGAGCCGCGGCATCGGGAAAGCCACCGCGCTGCAGCTGGCACGTGAAGGCTATACCGTGGCGGTAAATTATCATCACAACATCAAGGCCGCGACGGATGTTATCAACCAGATTGTCAATGCCGGAGGCAAAGCCTTTGCCGTTCGCGCAGACATCAGCGATGAAGCTCAGGTGCTGGCGATGTTTGACAGCCTCGATCGTGATGGCGAGCCGCTTACCGCGCTGGTCAATAATGCGGGGATCCTGTTTGAACAATCGACTATCGAGAATTTGTCCGCAGAGCGCATTAACCGCGTACTGGCAACTAACGTCACGGGTTACTTCCTCTGCTGCCGGGAGGCGGTCAAGCGCATGTCTTTTAAACATGGCGGCAAGGGCGGGGCGATAGTGAATGTCTCGTCAGCGGCGTCCCGACTCGGTGCGCCAGGCGAATATGTGGATTATGCCGCGTCCAAGGGAGCAGTTGACTCTCTGACCACCGGCTTAGCGCTGGAGGTAGCGGCGCAGGGTATTCGCGTAAACTGTGTACGACCGGGGCTGATTTATACCGATATCCATGCCTCAGGCGGGGAACCGGGCCGCGTGGACCGGGTGAAATCGTTACTGCCGATGCAGCGCGGCGGGCAGCCGGAAGAGGTGGCCCAGGCGATTGTCTGGCTGCTGAGCGAGAAGGCGTCGTACGTGACGGGGAGTTTTATAGAGTTGGCGGGCGGGAAATAACCCCTCACCCTAACCCTCTCCCCAAAGGGGAGAGGGGATCAATCGTAGCGCCGCCCGGCGTTACGGAGTTAGAGTTTCTCGCCGTTGCTGGCAATCACGCCTTTATACCACTCGAAGCTTTTCTTACGGGAGCGCGACATATCGCCCGTACCGTCGTCGTGTTTGTTCACATAGATAAAGCCGTAGCGCTTGCTGTACTGGCCGGTGGTGAACGACACGCAGTCGATACAGCCCCACGGCGTGTAGCCCATCAGATCCACGCCATCATGGGTTACGGCTTTGATCATCTCTTCCACGTGAGCGCGCAGGTAGTCGATGCGATAGTCGTCGTTGATGCTGCCGTCTTCTTCGACTTTATCGTAAGCGCCGAAGCCGTTTTCCACGATAAACAGCGGCTTCTGGTAACGCTCGTACAGTTCGCACAGCGAATAGCGCAGGCCCACCGGATCAATCTGCCAGCCCCAGTCGGAGGCCTTGACGTGCGGGTTTGGCACGCTGCCTTCAAAGCCCGAAATCGCATCTCCGGTGCCGCCTTCCGCTTTGACCGCGTTGGTCATGTAGTAGCTGAAGCCTAAGTAGTCGCAGGTACCTTCACGCAGGATCTGCTCGTCACCTGGCTCCATCCTGATGGAGAAGCCACGACGCTCCCACTCATTCAGCACGTAAGACGGGTAGTAACCGCGAAGCTGGACGTCGGTAAAGACATAGCGCTCGCGCATCGATTCCTGGGCGAACATCACGTCTTCCGGTTTGCAGGAGAAGGGATAGAGCGCCACCATGGCCAGCATGCAGCCGACTTTCATCTCCGGGTTGATACGGCGCGCGGCTTTTACCGCCAGGGCGCTGGCCACAAACTGGTGATGCAGCACCTGGTACATGGTCTCTTCCGGGTTGTCGTGATCGGTATAAACCACACCGGAGCAGCAATAGCCGAACAGCGGTGCACGCCAGTTACGCTGGTTGTTGATTTCGTTGAAGGTCATCCAGTATTTGACCTTGTTTTTGTAGCGCTCAAAAACCACTTCCGCGAAACGCACAAAGAAATCGACCACTTTACGGTTGGTCCAGCTGCCGTACTCCTGCACCAGGTGCAGCGGCATTTCGAAGTGGGAGAGGGTGATCACCGGTTCGATGTTGTATTTCAGCAGCTCATCGAACATGTCGTCGTAAAACTTCAGCCCTTCTTCGTTGGGCTGCGTTTCATCACCTTTCGGGAAGATACGCGTCCAGGCGATGGAGGTGCGGAAACATTTGAAGCCCATCTCGGCGAACAGCTTGATGTCTTCTTTATAGTGGCCGTGGAAGTCGATGGCCTCATGATTGGGGTAGTATTTACCCGGCACCACCTCCTGGGTGATCTCACGCGGCACACCGTGTGCGCCGCCGGTCAGAACATCACAAATGCTCGGCCCTTTACCGCCTTTATTCCAGCCGCCTTCCACCTGGTGAGCGGCAACGGCACCACCCCATAAAAAATCTTTTGGTAAGGTTAATTTTTTCATCGCTGCTATTCTCAATAAATGGCTTACTGGCATCGAGTCTAGCAAAGCGGAATTAAATGTCACGATATAACAATTTGCACTCAATGTGATTTGTTACATCAAAAAAACAGGATGTTTTATTCTGTCAGTTTCTTCGCCAGTTTACGGCCGAGAGATTCCAGAATATAGATGACGGGAATTTGCGTGGTAATATCGTAAACGCCCGCAATACGCGTCTGGGGGACATGCCAGGAGAGATTAAAGTCCGCCAGTTTTGCCAGACGCGAGTGCTCGTGGCTGGTAATGGAGAGCACCTTACAGTGGTGCAGGCTGAACTGGCTGGCGAAGCGCAGGATCTCTTCGGTCTCACCTGAGACGGAAAGGACAATGGCAAGTGCATTTTTCGCCATGTCATTGGTCACAGGGAAATACGGATCGTCGATATGGTTGCTGAATTTTCCAATATTTGAGAAGAAGCGTGCACCATATTTCGCCAGCGATCCAGATGTACCAGCGCCGACAAATATAATTCGCTCTGAAGATAAAATAATATCGACTGCATCATCCAGTAACGCATCGAACTCTTCGTTATTCACGCTCTTAAAAAAGCTGATAATTTCGCTGGCACCGAAATTCGCCTGTTGGGGCTCATTTTGCTCTAAATAGAGCTTAAAGCGCACGCGAAACTCCGAATAGCCTTCGCAGTTGAGTTTGCGGCAAAAGCGCAGGATCGTGGTGGTGGAGACCCCCGCCGCATCCGCCAGTTCGCGGATGGTCATGTACATCACTTTGTCACGGTTTTTAATGACATAGTTATAGACCATCATCTCAAGGTTATTGAGACTGGCAATGACGGAGTGGGTGAACATACTCACAATGGCATAACTCTCATTCAGACCTTATCTCCCCATCATAACATGCAGCCAGACGGCAGGTTCCATTTTTATGCCTTTGATTCATAATCATTAAATTTTTATGTGAACAAATGTTAGGTGAAAAATTTATTTATGCCTATGATTTTTAGGTATAAATTCTGAAATGAAATTATTTTAGCTAACAGGTGTTCACTGGAATCATTCTCAGTTAGCATAGTGATGCGATGAATAATCATCTTTTGTTTTCCCGGAGTTTTGTATGGTGAGTAGACCATTAATCGCACAGGGATATTCGCTGGCTGAGGAGATAGCCAACAGCATCAGCCACGGCATTGGCCTGGTGTTTGGGATTGTCGGTTTAGTGTTATTACTGGTACATGCGGTGGATACCAACGCCAGCGCGATGGCCATTACCAGCTACAGCCTGTATGGCGGGAGCATGATCCTGCTGTTCCTGGCCTCGACGCTGTATCACGCGATCCCGCATCAGCGGGCCAAGATGTGGCTTAAGAAATTTGACCACTGCGCTATCTATCTTCTTATTGCAGGTACCTATACGCCGTTTCTGCTGGTGGGGCTCAACTCACCGCTGTCGCGCGGCCTGATGATTGTTATCTGGAGCCTGGCGCTGCTGGGGATCCTGTTTAAGCTGACCATCGCGCACCGCTTCAAGGTGCTGTCGCTGGTGACTTATCTGACGATGGGCTGGCTGTCGCTGATTGTGGTGTATCAGCTGGCCGTCAAACTGGCGGTAGGAGGCGTGACCCTGCTGGCCTTAGGTGGCGTGGTGTACTCGCTCGGTGTGATTTTCTACGTCTGCAAGCGTATCCCCTACAACCATGCCATCTGGCACGGCTTTGTGCTGGGGGGCAGCGTGTGCCATTTTCTGGCGATTTATTTGTATGTGGGGCAGGTATAGTTTTTTGTCGGGTGGCGGCTTCGCCTTACCCGACCTACGGGATCTGTAGGCCCGGTAAGCGCAGCGCCACCGGGCGATACAGCATCACTCTTCCAGAGAATACGGCAGCGGCTCAATGCTCAGCGTATTCGCGTCGTCACGCACGCGGAACACGCTGTCGGCTTCCATGTCGTTATTCATCACCGCCTGCACCAGAAGACGTCCGTCATCCAGCTGTACGGCGGCTAACACGGTGCCGGTACGGCGCCAGTTATCACCCATCTTCAGCTCGAGATCTTCACCGGCTTCCGGTACGCGGCTGGCGTGACCTGCCAGCGTCCACAGCGCACGTTTGTTTGCCCCGCGGAATTTAGCCCGCGCGACCATCTCCTGGCCGGTGTAACAGCCTTTTTTAAAGCTGATGCCGCCCAGCGCCTGCAGGTTGGTGGCCTGAGGAATAAACTGCGCGCTGTTGGCCGCGTCAATGACCGGCAGGCCCGCTTCGATATTCAGCGCCAGCCACTGCTGGCTGTTGTTGAGCTGTGCTTCGCCGCGCAGCGCCTCGATTACGCGCTCGGCCGTTGCGGCATCCGTGACTAACAGGAAACGCTCCGCCGGGTGTTCAAACCACAGAATGGACGTCGCGCCTTCGCTGACCACCTGCTTTTCTGCATCCGGCAGTTCACTGAACAGGTTTTTCAGCGCCGCACGTGCCTGGAAGCCGGCCACGCCCAGCAGGACATGTTCGTCGTCCGGGGCGATAGTGACTTTGGAAAAGACGGCGTACTTTTTCAGCTCTTTGAGCTGTGCGTCACGCAGGCTGCGACGCTCAATAAAGGCAAAGCCGTCATGACGGCGGAACAGACGCAGGTTGCTCCACATCTTGCCTTTTGGGTCGCAGTGCGCGGCCAGCAGGTGCTGGTGTTCGGTCATCTGACTGACGTCGGCTGTCACCTGGCCCTGCAGGTATTTTTCGGCGTCGGCACCGGTGAGGGTTGCCAGCGCCCAGTCATCAAGAGAAATAAGCGTCAGCGGCAGACGCGCAGAGGCGGCGGGCTGGCGAGGAGAAAATGGTGTAAATGCCATAACGATATCCTGAATTGCTTAACGCTTTGATAATGCCTAATGGTAAAAGAGCCTGCAGGCAATGCAAGCGCTTTCAACAGGCCATTTGTGCCTTAAACCGCTTATGCGTAGCGCCACGCAAAATAGTGTAATCCGCTGTCTTCGTAGGGTTTATTCTGGAAGCTGACTCGTTGATCGCAATATTCCAGTAAAGAAACGGTCAAAAACACGTTACACTAACGAGTGTCCCCGAAGAGAAATAAAGAACACTGAACGGGGCGCCGACTGTGCCAAACGTAATGCAGGAAACTGAACATGGATATTAACAACAAGGCCCGTATCCACTGGGCGTGTCGTCGCGGCATGCGTGAGCTTGATATTTCCATCATGCCTTTCTTTGAATATGAGTATGACAGCTTAAGCGATGAGGATAAGCATCTGTTTGTTCGCCTGCTTGAGTCTGACGATCCGGATTTATTCAACTGGCTGATGAACCACGGCAAACCCGCCGACACCGAGTTGCAACGGATGGTGCAATTAATTCAAACACGGAATCGGGAACGTGGTCCTGTGGCAATCTGATCTTCGCGTCTCATGGCGCTCGCAGTGGATGTCGTTATTGCTCCACGGCCTGGTTGCGGCCATTGTGCTGCTGATGCCATGGCCGCTGAGCTACACGCCGCTGTGGCTGCTGCTACTGTCGTTTGTCGTATTTGACAGCGTACGCAGCCAGCGCCGCATCAATGCCCGTCAGGGAGAGATCAAATTACTGATGGATTCCCGCCTGCGCTGGCAGGGAACAGAGTGGGATATCCTCGGTATGCCCTGGATGCTCAATACTGGCATGATGTTACGGTTACGCAAGGTAGAAGGCGGACGTTGCCAGCATCTGTGGCTGGCCGCTGACAGTATGGATGCGGCCGAGTGGCGAGACCTGCGCCGTATGCTGTTGCAACAGACGACGCAGGGGTAATGCGCGTTAGCTAAACTTTTCCGCCATTTCGCCCAGAATCTGCTCGCACCAGGTTTGCAGGCGTTCATCGCTGAGATCGTACTGGTTGGTTTCATCCAGCGCGAGCCCGACAAACAGTTCGCCGTCGGCAATAATCGGTTTTTTACTGGTGAACTCATAACCTTCGGTTGGCCAGTAGCCGATAAACGACACCCCTTTCGGCGCCAGCTTATCATGCAGCATGCCCAGGGCATCCAGGAACCACTCCCCGTAACCCAGCTGATCCCCCATGCCGTACATGGCAACGATTTTGCCGTCAAGATTGACTGAATCGAGCTGATCCCAGATGGCTTCCCAGTCCTCCTGTATTTCACCGAAATCCCAGGTTGGGATGCCGAGGATCAGCACATCGTACTGTTCCATCAGCGCGACCGCGTCATCTTTCAGGTTATGCAACGTCACCAGTTCCGGGCCAATGATGTCGCGAATTTTTTCTGCCGCCATTTCGGTGTAGCAGGTGCTGGAACCATAGAACAGACCAATATTCATCGCGTAACTATCTCAATTCTTGCGTTGACTTTGCGCGTAGTGTACCAGAAACCGGTCACAATCAGGCATAATGGCCTGACTGCAGAATCAAAGGGGCTGACGTGGAAAAGGATCTCGCACTGATCGAACAGTTTCTCGATGCACTGTGGCTGGAGAAAAATCTGGCCGAGAATACCCTCAGTGCCTACCGTCGCGATCTCACCATGCTGGTGGAGTGGCTGGCGCACCGGGGGTTATCCCTTGCGAGCGCGCAAAGTGACGACCTGCAGGCGCTGCTCGGGGAACGTATCGCGGGGGGATACAAAGCCACCAGTTCCGCACGTTTGCTCAGCGCTATGCGTCGGCTGTTCCAGCACCTTTACCGGGAGAAGATCCGCGAAGACGATCCCAGTGCGCTGCTGGCATCGCCGAAACTCCCGCAGCGGCTGCCGAAAGATCTCAGCGAAGCACAAGTTGAGAGATTATTACAGTCACCGGCAGTTGACCTGCCGCTGGAGTTACGCGATAAAGCCATGCTTGAGCTATTGTATGCTACCGGCTTGCGCGTTTCGGAACTGGTTGGCCTGACGATGAGCGATATCAGCCTGCGTCAGGGCGTGGTGCGCGTGATAGGTAAAGGTAACAAGGAACGGCTGGTACCGCTGGGTGAAGAGGCGGTGTACTGGCTGGAAACGTACCTGGAGCACGGCCGTCCGTGGTTGCTCAACGGTGCGTCTATCGACGTCCTGTTCCCGAGCCAGCGCGCCCAGCAGATGACGCGGCAAACGTTCTGGCATCGCATCAAGCATTACGCCACACTGGCGGGTATCGACAGTGAAAAGCTGTCGCCGCACGTATTGCGTCACGCCTTTGCGACGCATCTGCTGAACCATGGCGCCGATCTGCGCGTGGTGCAGATGCTGCTGGGACACAGCGATCTTTCCACGACGCAAATTTACACCCATGTCGCGACGGAACGCCTGCGGCAGCTACACCAACAGCACCACCCTCGAGCGTGAGTGCCGACGAATTGTAACAGGATCAACTATGAAAAAGTCTTTCGCGCTGTTCACCCTGCTGGCAGCCTCATTTACCGGTTTCGCCCATGCGGATGACGCCGCCATTAAACAGTCGCTGGCGAAGCTTGGCGTCACCAGTAGCGATATTCAGCCAGCCCCGGTTGCCGGCCTGAAAACGGTGCTGACCAACAGCGGTGTGCTGTACGTCACCGAAGACGGCAAACATATGATTCAGGGCCCGCTGTACGATGTGAGCGGCGCGCAGCCGGTCAACGTCACCAACCAGCTGCTGATGAAAAACCTGAACGCGCTCGAAAAAGAGATGATCGTCTATAAAGCGGCGCAGGAAAAACACGTTATTACCGTCTTCACCGACATCACCTGCGGCTACTGCCACAAGCTGCATGAAGAGATGAAAGACTACAACGCGCTGGGCATTACCGTGCGTTACCTGGCTTTCCCGCGTGCAGGCGTGCAGAGCCAGCCGGAGAAGGACATGAAGGCTATCTGGTGTGCGAAAGACCGCAACAAAGCGTTTGATGATGCGATGAGCGGGAAAGAGATTAAGCCAGCGTCCTGCGACATCGACATTGCTAACCACTACGCGCTGGGTGTGCAGTTTGGCGTGAACGGTACGCCTGCGATTGTGCTGAGCAACGGTTACGTTGTTCCGGGCTATCAGGGACCGAAAGAGATGAAAGAATTCCTCGATGCCCACCAGAAACAGTTTGGTGGTAAATAATCCGCGTGAAAGCCCCCATAAAATTGCGCCGCCGCGAGGCGGTTGAACCGGTTGATTTGCCAGACGATCTCTCACCGCTGCTGAAGCGCCTCTATGCCAGCCGCGGCGTGCGCCGTGCTGAGGATCTTGAACGCAGCGTGAAAGGGATGCTGCCCTGGCAGCAGCTGAACGGTATCGAAAAAGCGACCGGGATGCTCTACGACGCGCTGCGCGAAGGCACGCGCATTGTGGTGGTAGGGGATTTCGATGCCGACGGCGCAACCAGCACCGCGCTGAGCGTACTCAGCCTGCGCGCGCTGGGCTGCGATAACGTTACCTATCTTGTGCCGAACCGTTTTGAAGACGGCTATGGCCTCAGCCCGGAAGTGGTCGATCAGGCCCACGCCCGCGGTGCGCAGATGATCATGACCGTGGATAACGGCATCTCCTCCCATGCGGGGGTCGATCATGCCCATCAGCTGGGGATCCCGGTGCTGGTCACCGATCACCACCTGCCGGGCGAAACGCTGCCTGCGGCGGAAGCGATCGTTAACCCAAACCTGCGCGACTGTGAATTTCCCTCTAAATCTCTCGCGGGCGTAGGCGTGGCGTTTTATCTGATGCTGGCGCTGCGCACGCTGCTGCGTGATAAAGGCTGGTTTGAATCCCGCGGGATTGCCGTACCCAACCTGGCCGAATACCTCGACCTGGTGGCGCTGGGTACCGTCGCGGACGTGGTCCCGCTCGATACCAATAACCGTATCCTGACCTGGCAGGGCTTAAGCCGTATCCGGGCAGGTAAATGCCGTCCGGGGATCAAGGCGCTGCTGGAGATTGCCAACCGCGACCCGCTCAAGCTGGCGGCAAGCGATCTCGGCTTTGCCCTCGGGCCGCGCCTGAACGCTGCCGGAAGGCTGGACGATATGTCCGTCGGGGTTGCGTTGCTGCTGTGCGATAACATCGGTGAAGCGCGCGTGCTGGCCAACGAGCTGGACGCCCTGAACCAGACCCGTAAAGAGATAGAGCAGGGGATGCAGGCCGAAGCGCTGACCCTGTGTGAAAAGCTCGAGCGCAGCGGCGATACCTTGCCGGGCGGCCTGGCGATGTATCATCCCGAGTGGCATCAGGGCGTGGTCGGCATTCTGGCGTCACGCATTAAAGAGCGTTTCCACCGGCCGGTGATTGCCTTTGCCCCTGCGGGCGACGGCACGCTGAAAGGCTCCGGCCGCTCGATTCAGGGTCTGCACATGCGCGACGCGCTGGAGCGGCTCGATACGCTCTACCCGGGTCTGATGATCAAGTTCGGCGGCCATGCGATGGCGGCGGGTTTGTCCCTTGAAGAGGCGAAGTTCGACGAGTTTCAGCGTCTGTTTGGTGAGCTGGTCACCGACTGGATTGACCCGGCCCTGTTGCAGGGAGAAGTGGTGTCCGATGGCGAGCTCTCACCGCTGGAGATGACGATGGAGGTGGCGCAAATGCTCCGCGATGCGGGGCCCTGGGGGCAGATGTTCCCGGAACCGTTGTTCGACGGTCGTTTCCGTCTGCTGCAGCAGCGTATCGTCGGCGAGCGTCATCTTAAAGTGATGGTTGAGCCGGTCGGCGGCGGGCCGCTGCTGGACGGCATTGCCTTCAACGTGGACACGTCGATATGGCCGGATAACGGCGTGCGCGAGGTTGAACTGGCGTACAAACTGGATATCAACGAGTTTCGTGGTAACCGCTCCCTTCAGATCATCATCGACAATATCTGGCCAATTTAGCGGCAGTAATCTCTATAAAAAAGGGCGTGGATTCGGTACAATCCCGCTCTTATCACCGCATTTTGACTAGTCCATAAAAGAAAACAGACCATGTTTGAAATTAATCCGGTAAAAAACCGTATTCAGGACCTCACGGAGCGCTCTGACGTTCTTAGGGGGTATCTTTGACTACGATGCCAAGAAAGAGCGTCTTGAAGAAGTAAACGCCGAGCTGGAACAGCCGGACGTCTGGAACGAACCTGAACGCGCACAGGCGCTGGGTAAAGAGCGTTCCTCTCTCGAAGCTATCGTAGATACGCTGGATCAAATGGCTCAGGGGCTGGAAGATGTTTCCGGTTTGCTGGAGCTGGCTGTAGAAGCCGACGACGAAGAAACCTTTAACGAAGCCGTGGCAGAACTCGACGTGCTGGAAGAGAAGCTGGCGCAGCTTGAATTCCGTCGTATGTTCTCCGGCGAATACGACAGCGCTGACTGCTATCTCGATATTCAGGCAGGTTCAGGCGGTACCGAGGCGCAGGACTGGGCCAGCATGCTGATGCGTATGTATCTGCGCTGGGCTGAAGCGCGCGGTTTCAAAACCGAAATTATCGAAGAGTCTGAAGGTGAAGTGGCTGGTATTAAGTCCGTCACCATCAAGATCATTGGCGACTACGCCTACGGCTGGCTGCGTACCGAAACCGGCGTACACCGTCTGGTGCGTAAGAGCCCGTTCGACTCCGGTGGCCGTCGTCATACCTCCTTCAGTTCCGCCTTTGTTTACCCGGAAGTGGATGAAGACATCGATATCGAAATCAACCCGGCGGACCTGCGTATCGACGTTTACCGCGCATCCGGCGCGGGCGGACAGCACGTCAACCGTACGGAATCTGCGGTACGTATTACCCACATTCCAACCGGGCTGGTCACGCAATGCCAGAACGACCGTTCCCAGCATAAGAACAAAGACCAGGCCATGAAGCAGATGAAAGCGAAGCTTTATGAGCTGGAGATGCAGAAGAAAAATGCTGAGAAACAGGCGATGGAAGATAACAAGTCTGACATCGGCTGGGGCAGCCAGATCCGTTCTTACGTCCTTGATGACTCCCGCATCAAAGACCTGCGTACCGGGGTTGAAACCCGCAACACGCAGGCGGTGCTGGACGGC
The DNA here is from genome assembly GCF_003986875.1 of Enterobacter sp. WCHEn090032. NCBI lineage: Bacteria > Pseudomonadati > Pseudomonadota > Gammaproteobacteria > Enterobacterales > Enterobacteriaceae > Enterobacter > Enterobacter sp. WCHEn090032. Next base: position 35,410 of record NZ_RXRN01000018.1, on the reverse strand, counting down.
AGCCTGGACCAATTTATCGAAGCAAGTTTGAAAGCAGGGTTATGAGGAACCAACATGTCTGAACAACAAGCACAGGGCGCTGACGCGGTAGTCGATCTTAACAACGAACTGAAAACCCGCCGCGAGAAGCTGGCAGCGCTGCGTGAGCAGGGCGTGCCGTTCCCGAACGATTTTCGTCGTGACCATACCTCAGACCAACTGCACGCTGACTTCGACGCGAAAGAGAACGAAGAGCTGGAAGCGCTGAACGTTGAAGTGGCCGTTGCAGGCCGCATGATGACCCGCCGTATCATGGGTAAAGCCTCCTTCGTGACCTTGCAGGACGTCGGTGGCCGCATTCAGCTGTACGTGTCCCGTGACGATCTGCCGGAAGGCATCTACAACGAGCAGTTCAAGAAGTGGGACCTGGGCGATATCCTGGGCGCGAAAGGTAAACTGTTCAAAACCAAGACCGGTGAACTGTCTATCCACTGCACCGAGCTGCGTCTGTTGACCAAAGCCCTGCGCCCGCTGCCGGACAAATTCCACGGCCTGCAGGATCAGGAAGCACGCTATCGTCAGCGTTACCTGGATCTCATCTCTAACGATGAATCCCGTAAGACCTTCAAAATTCGCTCCCAGATCATGGCCGGTATTCGCCAGTTCATGGTTAACCGCGACTTTATGGAAGTGGAAACCCCGATGATGCAGGTGATCCCAGGCGGCGCGTCTGCGCGTCCGTTCATCACCCATCACAATGCCCTGGACCTGGACATGTACCTGCGTATCGCGCCGGAACTGTACCTGAAGCGTCTGGTAGTCGGTGGTTTTGACCGCGTGTTCGAGATCAACCGTAACTTCCGTAACGAAGGTATCTCCGTTCGTCATAACCCAGAGTTCACCATGATGGAACTCTATATGGCGTATGCAGATTATAAAGACCTGATCGAACTCACCGAATCCCTGTTCCGTACGCTGGCGCAGGATATTCTGGGCACCACCCAGGTCCCTTACGGTGAAGAAGTCTTCGATTTCGGCAAGCCGTTCGAAAAACTGACCATGCGCGAAGGTATCAAGAAATACCGTCCGGAAACCAACATGGCGGATCTGGATAACTTCGATTCTGCAAAAGCGATCGCCGAAAGCATCGGCATCAAGGTTGAGAAGAGCTGGGGTCTGGGTCGTATCGTGACCGAGATCTTCGAAGAAGTGGCCGAAGCGCACCTGATTCAGCCGACCTTCATCACCGAGTACCCGGCTGAAGTTTCTCCGCTGGCGCGTCGTAATGACCAGAACCCGGAGATCACTGACCGCTTTGAATTCTTCATCGGCGGCCGTGAAATCGGCAACGGCTTTAGCGAGCTGAACGATGCGGAAGATCAGGCTCAGCGCTTCCAGGACCAGGTGGATGCGAAAGCGGCAGGCGACGACGAAGCGATGTTCTTCGACGAAGACTACGTGACCGCGCTGGAGCACGGTCTGCCACCAACGGCGGGTCTGGGGATTGGTATCGACCGCATGGTGATGCTGTTTACCAACAGCCACACCATCCGTGACGTGATCCTGTTCCCGGCGATGCGCCCGGTGAAATAAGTCGAACCGACGTAAAAAAAGCCCCGAAAGGGGCTTTTTTATTGCGCGGCGAACGCTCTTAGGGCGTCTCGCGCGGCCGTCGCTTCCAGCACCATCCACGGGCTAAAGCTCCAGGGCGCGGCATCGAGGGCGTGGAATAACGACTCCAGCGTAACCCATTCGAACGCCATCACTTCATCGTGATTAATCCGCAGCTCGCTGGTGATGCGTGCTGCGAATACCGGGCAAATCTCGTTTTCAACGATCCCGGAAGGATCGGTTTCGCGGTAACGAAACTCGGACGCCACGGGGGTAATATCGGTAATTTCAGCGCCGATCTCATAGCGGCAGCGTCGGATAATGGCCTCTTGCGTCTCTTCACCCGATTGCGGATGCCCGCAGACGGAGTTCGTCCAGACGCCCGGCCAGGCTTTTTTGCTTAACGCGCGCCGGGTTACCAGACATTCACCGTTGTCGTTAAACAACCAGGAGGAGAACGCCAGATGCAGAGGGGTTTGGGTCGTGTGCGCGGCGTACTTTTCCTGAGTGCCGATCACCTTTCCCTGGTCGTTTACCAAAATAACGTGTTCTTGAATACTCATTCCTGCTCCAGTGCCAACGATGCGGATGGTTCTGCACCATCAGCAGAGCAGCATTATACGGCATTCTTATACGAACGGTTTGTCTCCAGGAGCGGAAAAGGGCTGACCCTTCACTCTTCAGGCTGGTATTATAGGGCGCCATTCACGCTGACCGAGGATCTGTTTTGTTTGCAGGAAGCCTGATGAGAAAACCCATCACCGCCATTTTTTGTCTGACGCTGACGCTATTACTGGCAGGCTGTTCAGGAAGCAAATCATCGGATATGGGCAGCTATACCGGTTCGGTCTATACCGTTAAGCGCGGGGATACGCTGTATCGCATTTCGCGTGCGACCGGGACCAGCGTGAAGGATCTGGCACGGCTCAATAATCTCTCTCCGCCTTACACTATCGAGGTGGGGCAGAAGCTGAAGGTTTCCGGCGGTTCGTCCGCAGGCAAAAAATCCTCCTCGAAGGGCAAAACCGCGAAAGTGACGCCGTCTTACGCGGTGCCGCAGTCTTCCTGGCCGCCGGTTGGTCAACGCTGCTGGATCTGGCCGGCCAGCGGTAAAGTGGTGTTGCCGTACTCCCTTTCTGAAGGTGGCAACAAAGGTATTGATATCGCTGCCGCACGCGGTACGCCGGTTTATGCCTCCGGTGCCGGGAAGGTGGTTTATGTCGGTAACCAGCTGCGCGGCTACGGTAACCTGATCATGATTAAGCACGGCGAGGACTACATCACCGCCTATGCGCACAATGACACCATGCTGGTCAACAACGGACAGAACGTGAAGGCAGGGCAGAAGATTGCCACGATGGGCAGCACAGGCACGGACACGGTGAAGCTGCATTTCCAGATCCGCTATAAGGCGACGGCCATCGATCCGCAGCGTTATCTTCCTGCGCCCGGCAGCAAACCGAAGTGCTAAGTGATTATTTTATCGCCGGTTAGTGGTGAAGAGGCTTGTATGAAGAAGCGTAAGGTCTATAATGCCTTACGCACCTCAAAGCGGGCGTAGTTCAATGGTAGAACGAGAGCTTCCCAAGCTCTATACGAGGGTTCGATTCCCTTCGCCCGCTCCAGCCCTTTAAAAGCCTTGTAACTCATTGAGTTAGCTCTAAGGCGATGTGACCAAAGTACCGCTATTTACCCTGAAAGTTGTCGCGATTTGTTGAACGGTGAACAGGGAGTTTAGTAAAGCGCTGGCGGTCGTTCCACTGGTCATACCGCGATAGCCCAACATGAACTGAAAGCCGCACATCCGGCATGATTCCCTGAAACTTACAGCGAGGCACTTTTTGCCCGATGCTCCCTTATGCCACCCGTCGAGATGACGTTGCAGGGAATAAACAGTTTTTTCGTACCTGCGAGCGATATGCAGGCTCTGTCTCCGTCTGGCTCACGGTTCCTTAGCGATACACGAGCGCCCTGATAAACCCCGCTGTCTGACATAACCCTGATGATGTCGCTGCGTTCCGCTTGATGTTGTATCACCAATCGGGCATTAGGCTTGCTTTTCCTACCGTCTGGACTGGTTTAAAAATAGGCTATAACACTGGCAACATAGATCTTTCAAGGAGATGGAAGGATGAGCACCAGAGCGGAGATAAAGGATGGGGCGCAGTTTGACGTTTTGCGCAGGGGGATCATTTATACTGAGGTGCTTGGCTGGGTTGACGTGGGGCATGCTCGGGGTAGTGATATCATGGAGCTTAAAAGCCAGTTTATCGCGGGGGAGCGTAGCGGTAAGCCTTCCTACATAGTGATGTATCGGCAGGATATGCACTTTGTGAAATTCAATTCACAATTCGGCGTAGGCAAGCTCTCCCGCTGGGAGATTAAACGTGGCCGGAGTACCGAGGATATTAACAGAATCATGCTGGCGATGATGATGAATACAGCAGCTCGATTTGAAGGCTTGCAAAGCCTGCGAGCTTTCTCTTGGTACACTGATAGTGGCTTTAGTGGTGAAGACTTGGTTTCTGATCTGTTCGGATTCCATCGAGCTATTATGCCGGGACGGTACGGCTACCGCCTTAAACCCGTCAGTTATGATGCCGCTGTTCGTCGCTGGGATCATTACGGTGCTATTGGTTCCCATAAAAATCATGGTTTCCGTCCGATTCTGTTCCCTGACCCTGACGATCCGTGTGTGCGTCACCAGCCGTATACGGTGAACCTGCCGCATTTTATGACATGGCTGAGGCCGTGGGATGATTTTACCTCTGGTATTGTCAAAGTTATTACAGACAATGGAATGTCACTTGGTTACACAAAGGTGAAGTGATGATTCGTAAATTATTTAAATGGAGCGTCTTGGTATTAATTACGGTTGTTATCCTCTGCTGGTTATTTGTCTATTTTGTTGCATCCGGTATCAATGAAGCGACCACATACACTGAAAATGATTTTTTCAATTATCACTCCCTGACTGATAAAGATATTGAAAAGGCCCCGCGTATATCGAACGATTATTACTTTGAATCGTACCCCGGCGATGGATACGCCCCCTCAAACACGATCATTTTTAGGGGGGTATCTGGTATTGAGCCGTTGAGGGCTTATTTGACTAAGTTGGGCTATACCAGACAGAGAGGCGGATCGAGGGAGGCGGAGATATGGACGAAGGCTGAACAGATGAATAGTGATCTCTTTTACCTGCGCTATGATGCTGCTACTAGTGAAGCAGAACTAACAAAGGAACTGAATAACTGAATGTCCGCTATTGGTTGAACCGACCCGGCATGATTGATAGTCTGAGATTAATCCCAATACTAAAATCAGGCCGGACATGGGCTACTACAAAAAGTAAGACGCAGGGAAGCGCCAGTATGTCGAACTCCATTTTCGGCTACGGGCGTGTCTCTACCACTCAGCAAGATACGGAGAACCAGGGGTTGGAGCTTGAGCAAGCTGGTTGGACGTTTGACTTTTGGTTTGCCGATATTGTTAGCGGGAAAGTTCAAGCAATTCAGCGTAAGGCGTTTGCTGAAATATGCCCCGGTAGCTACAGCTTCGGCTCTGCCAGTGCTACGCTCCGCTTGCTGTGTGTACCACTAATGGGGCTTTACGGCTGCTATTGTCTGGAATCTGATAAATAGCATAAACGTCACATCATGGGTCGTTAACTTTAAATCGACGCAATTCCTTAGCACCATCCAGAAGATAAGAAAGGGGAGATAGAGTCTGCAGAAAAGTTTCGGCTGGATTGCTGTAAGGTTCATCATTATGATTGCTTGCACAATCAACGATTGAGAAAACACTTCTGGGGATAAGGGACAAGACGATATGAAAGTGACTGATGAAGCTTTGTTACGTTCAGGGTTTTCTCCATCGGATTTGCAGAAGATAAAAAACAACGTAGAAAGCTATAGTGGAACGTTGGGGAATGCCATCAGGGACTTGGCCAGGCGTTTTATTCTCGCTGTGTGGGTTGTATCAGGTTGCCTTGCTGTATTCATTTTTCTGTTGATATTCGCATCTGAGCAGAGTGTTTTCTCTGGTGCTATTGGCCTTTCTTGTGGAGCAGCGGTTGCAATTTTTATACAACCGCCTGTGCTTGCTTATAAATCCTGGCGATTCTGCAGGGTGAATAAATCTTAATCAACTGTTATCAGTTGCAGAAACTCAAAAATCACTTTCGCTTTGACACCATATCCAGCGATTTTCATCGTTAGCCTGGGCTTGCTCATTGTGTCAACTTTCCGGTAGTAATTACGCGGCAACCAACGAAATAATTGCCAGGCCCCAGGTTTCCTTGCTAAGCCGAAGATGTTATAGACACTCGCCCCCAGAGTCACCGCATTATAAAAAGCTAACCCATTTTTTGAGCTAAACCCCAAAAATTGTGCGGCTTCCATTATCCCCTCAGCCCTTCCACACTTTCTGATGGCAGATTCATCACTGTTTTAATGCTGGTTTCGATGCTACGAATAATGTCTTCACGTGGACCGTTACGCCAGTCAGCACTTGCGTAAAAAGTTTCAAGAACCGTAGCCATGCTTTCAGCACTATCAAAGGCGCGGATAAGGTAGTAGCAATCCGGGTCATGCAGCGAGTTACCAAACGCAACAACATCGATCTTGTGGCGTTGGTGAAGGGGTACACTGATTTCCTGCATGATGGCTTGAAAAGCTGCTCCGGTGCCTTTGTGCAGTGTGTATTGCAGTATCTCAACTGTTCTCAAATTATCATCTCCGTTGGTTGCCACCCGGCAGTTCTTTATTAATAGAGATTAAAGTAAACGGAATTGATCCGCGAGACCACAAGTAATCGAAGGGCTTTCCGTAATCAAAGCAGCAATATGTGATTCAAACACGTAGTAAAGCGCTATGCCGCGTTTTTAGCATGGGGCAGGTTCAGCCCAGTCACGGTTCAAAAGAGTCACGTTTATCCGCGGCGATTCAGTGTTCCGTAAATTAACCAGACAGGTCTTGTATCATTTATTGATAGTGCGGCAGTACTATTGCGTTGCCTTTTAATTAAACAGGGAAGTGCTTTGCTCAATGCAGGTAGTGACTCTTTCATGGTGTGCTTTTTCAGGCACCATGCTCTTTTTATTAAAGGAATACGCTTTTTCAAACGCAGGTTCGCAACCCGGAATCCCCCATTGGTGTTTATTAGGCATGAAGTATGTTACTTCCGCTCAGGTACCCTGACCTGGAATCGGTAAGCGTCTTGCTTACGGATGGCGTTAATCGAGACGTGTCTTGTTTCAACGCACTGGCGATCCTGAGAAGATAGACAACATAACAAAGAGTAATGCCGTGTGTGTTTATTGCCTGTTGGTGTAGCGCATATCTCATCATATGCGCTACACAATTTTTTACGGCTCTCCAGCATCTCGCTGAACAGAAAACTGATATTTCAGGAGATTAACCCTTAATTTTTAGTTCCTTGATGCGGAAATCATTCCCCATACTGGCTGCAACATGGCTGACTACCTCGAGTTCAGCTTTACTGCCTGTGGCTTTGAATTTACCACTCAGGGTTATCCATTCGTTCGCTTGCTTCAGTTCTAACGGTGCGGAAATATCTTTGCCGTCAGCACGGAGAGAAATTTTTGGCGCTTCATATTTTCCAATAATGCGCGCAGCTTTCACCGTCCAGGTATATTCATGCCCGGCAGTAAGACCTGCCAGCGTCTTTTTGAGGATCACGCCGGCGTGGTTTTTGTTGGCATTGGTAATGAACTCGACGGCGCGGGTGCTGGCATCAACCAGGTAAAGATCGTGCCCGGCCGGTCCCGCCTGCCAGCTATTCCAGTTATCACGTTCGAAGTTGGTTAAATCTTCAAACGGTGCTGCCGTCGAGGCCGAAATATCCGCCTCGCGATAAACTTCAACGCTGAATTCACCCGAATTATCTTTGTACTGGTCTTTACCGTCGGCAAAAATCAGCGTCAGAGTGCCTTCAGCTGGAACTGACCAGCGATATTTATGGTTGCCAACTGGCCAGGCATCCTTACCGATCCGTGCCTGAAGCGAAGGATTACGTACCGTCAGCGTTTCACCCTCTCTGGGAATGCGTCCCTGAGGGGCGGTCAGTGCAAACGTTTCAATCCCATTCCGGGCCCAACCACTGGCCAGAATGGTAATTATCTCTCCCGCTTTGAGGAATATCCCTGTGTTTGTTCCTTCGGCATTTTTAGCGTCAACTTTTCCTGACCAGATTAAATTTTCGCTCATGTCTTACTCCTGTGACATCGTGGTGCGTCAATACACCTTTTCAAATATCCATACAAAAAGAGTGAATTTAAAACTCTTCGGTTATTTGCCTGATAAGGTGAGTGAATAGTTCACGATATTATCGTATTCACTTCCTGCTTCTTATCGGCTCGAATGAGAATAGTCAGGGGGGATCTATATTTCAAAAGTCTGAATCATTTATGCCGGGTTGCATTTTTATAATTCATTAAAAAGTAAAAGCTATTTTCCATGATATTAAGAATAATCTGAACTTAGAGAGTAAAAAAGAACGCTGCCCTTTTGTTTTTCCATTCCTGTTTCTGCACATAAAAAAGGCTGCATTACGCAGCCTTTTTATTAGTTTTTAGGAAACACCCATACATGCTTCTCCGGCAGCGAAAGATGGCAGTGCTGTGGATCCCGCACCTCATGCCCGTACGCGCGGATCACAAAGTCATCCCCCGCCGTACGGAACAGGTACTCCCAGCGGTCGCCGAGATACATGCTGGTGAGCAGCGGCAGCTCAAGCTGGTTTTCCCCAGGCCCCTCGACCACCGCGACGCGCTCGACGCGGATCACCGCCGTGGCGTCATCACCACTCTGCACCCCTTCGCCCGCCTGACCCCACAGCACCCAGCCTTTGCCCTCGATGCGCGCTCTGCCGTCGCGCACTTCAGTGACCTTACCGTGCAGGCGATTGTTGCTGCCCATAAACTCGGCGGTAAACAGCGTTTTCGGCGAGCCGTACATCTCCTGTGGCGTGCCTTGCTGTTCGATCTTTCCGTTGTTCAGCAGAAGGATGCGATCGGAAATGGACATCGCTTCATTCTGGTCGTGCGTCACCATCAGCGCCGATAGCCCGAGCTTGATAATCAGCTCGCGCAGGAACACGCGGGCCTCTTCGCGCAGCTTGGCGTCGAGGTTGGAAAGCGGCTCGTCCAGCAAAATCACCGGCGGGTTGTAGACCAGCGCCCGGCCAATCGCCACGCGCTGCTGCTGCCCACCGGAGAGCTGGTGCGGGTGACGTTTGCCAAGATGGCCCAGACCCAGCTGGTCCAGCACGTCCTGCACGCGCTGCTGGATCTCTTTGGCCGGAACTTTGCGCAGCTTGAGCGGATAGGCCACGTTCTCAAACACGGTTTTGTGCGGCCACAGGGCGTAGGACTGGAACACCAGCCCCAGGTTACGCTCTTCCGCCGGGACCTCACTGCGCGGCGTGCCGTCGTAAACTTTATTTTTACCAATCACAATCGAACCCTGGGTCGGCTTTTCCAGACCCGCGACGGCACGCAGCAGGGTGGTTTTGCCGCTGCCGGATGGGCCCAGCAGAGAGACCACTTCGCCGCGCTTCAGGTTCATGGAGACACCTTTTAAAACAGGATTGTCGCCGTAGGTTAAGTGCAGATCGTCAACCGCTAATTCAATCATGTATTTTCACTCCGAAACGAAGGGCAATGCCCAGACCTACCACGACAAGCAGGATGTTAATGAAAGAGAGCGCCGCCACGATATCAATGGCGCCTGCGGCCCAGAGGGAAACCAGCATCGAGCCGATGGTCTCCGTGCCGGGTGACAGCAGGTACACACCCGTTGAGTATTCGCGTTCAAAGATCAGGAACATCAGCAGCCACGAACCGATAAGACCGTAGCGGGAGAGCGGAATGGTGACGTGGCGGGTGATCTGTCCGCGCGTCGCCCCGGTGCTGCGCGCCGCCTCTTCAAGCTCCGGCCCCACCTGCAGCAGCGTGGAAGAGATAAGCCGCAGGCCGTAGGCCATCCACACCACGGTATAGGCCAGCCAGACGCTGAAAATGGTACTGCGAAGGGAACGCAGCCAGACGATGACGTTTTCGCGCATCCAGTCAGTCCAGGCAAAACCGGAAAGCCAGCCGGATTTCAGCGAGTTATCCAGCCACATCGGCAGGAACAGGAACACCCACAGGAAGGCCAGGCCCGCCAGCAGGCCTGGCACCGCGCGCGGTACCAGCACGCTGTAATCGAGGAAACGCGTGGTGTTGTCCGGCTTACGGTGCATCGCAATACCGACAAACAGATAGCAGACTACCGCCAGCGCACCGCCAATCACCCCGATCGCCATAGAGTTGATAATGGCGCGCAGCAGGTTGGGCTGCGCCCAGATGGTGCGGAAGGTGTTCAGCGAAAGCTCATCCCACAGCGAAACGCCCACGCCCCAGTTGGAGATAAACGCGCGCAATACCACGCCGAGCAGCGGAACGCCGATGGTCACGGTAAGCCAGAAGGCAATCACCGCGCCAGCAACCCAGCGCCATTTACCCAGCGGTAGCGCGCGGGCCTGCGAGGCCTTCCCCTTCATGGTGACGAAGCGGTTGGCGGTACGCATCAGGCGTCGCTGGAGCATCACCAGCGGGATGGTGATACAGATCAGCACCACGGCAACCGCTGCCATCAGGTTATAGGAGGGGGTACCCATCTTGTTCGTCAGCTTGTAGAGATAGGTCGCCAGCACCATGTTGCCTTCCGGGTCGCCGAGGACCAGCATCAGGCCGAACACTTCCAGCCCGAGGAAGAACAGCAGCACGGTGGCGTACAGCACTGACGGGCGCACCATCGGCAGGCTGACGGAGGTCATTACCTGCCAGGGAGACGCGCCCGCGGTGCGCGCGGCCTCTTCCACATCGGAGCCCACGCTGCGCAGCGCTGACGAGATATACAGATAAGCGTGCGGGACGTGCGTCAGGCCGGCAATGACCACAATGCTCGACATGTCGTAGATGTTCCACGGCACAAAGCCAATCAGCGCTTCAGCCCACTGGGAGAGAAAGCCCACCGGACCGGCGGCCACCACGTAGCCAAAGCCCAGAACCATCGGTGAAACGAAAATCGGAACCAGGATCAGCGGCTCAATCAACCGGCGACCGGGCAGGTCGGTACGCACCATCAAAAAGGCCAGCACGCCGCCCAGCGGGATAGAGATAAACACCAGCCCGAAGGCCAGAATAAAGCCACTCTTCAGGGCCTTATAAAAATCAGGGTCGGTGAAAATAAAATCAAATGATTCAAAGCTCCACTCTTTTGACGGCGAAAAGAAGGGGGCGGACAGGAAGCTCTGTATCACGATAAACGACAGCGGCGTATAGATAACCAGAGCGGTTATCAGCACGACGATGCCGCGCGGCAGGCTTTGCCACTTTCTGCGTAATGTATTCATGGGGTATCCCTGGTATTGCAGCCCAGAAAAACGAACTCAGGTCGATAAGGGAGCGCGGCGGCTTGCGCCGCGCTCAGACGCTTATTTGCCGGCGGCGGTACGCCACTCTTTGATGTACTCCAGGCGTTTTTTCGGCTGCAGGTATTCCAGCAGCGTTTCATCAACCGGGATCGGCTTCAGCGCGTTGCCGAGGATTTTGGTCAGGCCGTCGATATCATTTTTCCCTTCGATATCGTTACGAATGGACGGAATGTCCGCCTGATTGGCCAGAATGCTTTGCCCTTTTTCAGAGAGCACGTAGTCGAGCCACAGTTTGGCCGCATTGCTGTTTTGCGACTGCTGGCTGATGAACGACACGCGCGACAGCACCAGGGTGTAATCCTTCGGATAGGCGATGCCGAGTGACGGATCGTTCTTCGCACGCGCTTCAGCATAGGATCCAAGGATATTAAAGCCGATCAGGTTTTCACCGGAGGAGACACGCTCCATCATGGTGCCGGTAGACGACTGCACCGATAAGCCCCCTTTGGCGACGTCGGCCAGGGTCTTAAAGTAGTTTGGATCGGCGTTGTGATCCTGCACCGAGAGCATAAAGCCCAGACCCGATTTTTCGATGTCATAGGTGGTGACTTTGTTCTTGAATTTGTCCGTCTGGCTGGCGATAAGCTTCGCCAGCGCGGCGTGCGAATCCGGCACGTCGCCCGCCGGGATCAGGCGCTTGTTGTAGATAAAGACCACCGGCTCATAGGTGGTGCCGTAGGCCTTATCTTTCCAGACCGCCCATTTCGGCAGCTGGCTCTGTTCCGGGGATTTGTACTCCATGGCGTAGTCGGTGGCGAGCTTCAGCCCGGTGTCCATCGAGGAGCTCCAGACCACGTCGCCGCTCACGCCGCCCGAGGCCTGTTCGCTGATGAAACGGTTGTACAACTCGGTGCTGTTCATGTCGTTGTATTCGACTTTGATGCCCGGGTAGGTTTGTTCGAAGCCCTGGATCAGCGGTCCGGCGGCTTTGATGTCGGTGGTAGAATAAATGACAACCTTGCCCTCTTTCGTGGCGGCATCGACCACTTTTTGGTACTCAGCAGGATAGCCCTGCGGCAAGGCGGACAGTGCAGAAGCAGAGAACAGTACAGTAGCGGTAAGCAGAGAAATTCGGAACGTGTTCGACATTATAGTTAACCTTTTAGTTACATTTGAGGAACTAATTGTCAACATAGCGTATCGGGCTCTCCCCACAATAGGGGGGAGCGGATAATGATTCCGAAGTGTGATTGTCGCCGTCGTTTCAGCAATTAACACCATAAAATCCGCGAACGTTAGCCAACGAACGGTTGCGGATTACGGTTTATCGGGGGCTTTGCGGTATAACCTGCGCGGATGGCCAATATTGCCATACAGCATTTCGATATTAATCAACCCGCTCTCCACGCAGTATTCAAGGTAGCGACGCCCCGTGGTTTTGCTGATCCCTACGTTTTCCACCACCTCTTCAACCGACATCGCACTGTCGGGATGGTCGGCGAACAGGCGTTTAATCCGCTCCAGCGTCTGGGGTTCAATGCCCTTTGTGGATGGCGCAGGTGAGGACTCCGCGGCCGGCAGGTTAAAGAGGCGATCCAGCGCATGCTGGTCGACCACCTTCACCTGCTGCACGGTGTGGATGAAGCGCATAAACCGCTCCAGCGAAGCGTGCAGACGCTGGAAAAATACGGGCTTTATCAGGTAGTCAAACGCGCCGCTGCGCATGGCGTGGCTGCAGGTTTGCATATCGCTGGCGGCGGTGATGAAGATCACCGAGCATTCATAGCTTTTTAGCAGCGGGTTATCGATTAACTCCACCCCTTTACCGTCCGGAAGATAGTTATCCAGCAGGATAAGCCGCGGCTGATGCTGACGAATCAGGCTGCAGGCCTGCTCAATCGACGCGGCGATTCCCACCACGCGCAAATGAAAATTCTGCTCAATATACTCGCGATGCAGCTCCGCCAGGTGCGGCTCATCTTCAACTATCACAACATCAAGTGGTCGGGTCATGCTGTTGTCCATTCGGAATAAACACAGAAAAAATCGTGCCCTGCGGCGTGTTATCGGCAATCTCAATACTGCCGCCCGCCTTATCGATATAGCCTGCCACCAGGAACAGGCCAATACCGTGCTCGGTGCCCACAATGTCGTTTTCACGTTCCGGCTTGCTGCTGAACCCCTGACGGAAAATATGCGGCTTTAGCGCATCCTCCACGCCGCAGCCTCTGTCGGCCACCTCGATCAGCAGCTCCTGGTTACGGTCAGAGATGTAGAGTTCTACCGGGGCGTGGACCTGGGCGTTGAGGGTCGCATCTACGGCGTTATCCAGCAGATTACCAATAATGGACATCAGCTCCGTTTCACTCAGCGCGGCAGGCATTCGGGTGAGCTGGCAGGCGGGATCAAACTGCAGTTCGATGCCTTTTTCGCGCGCGCTGACATATTTACCCAGCAGCAGCCCGCACAGCGCCGGGGAGACAAAACGGGCAGAGACAAAGTCCAGTACGCGCTGCGCGCCTTCTGACTGCACCTGGATGTAACGGATCGCCTCATCATAGTGTTTCATCTGCAGCAAGCCCACCAGCGTGGCGGTCCAGTTCAGCTGTTCGTGACGCATAATGCGCAGGTTATCCGCATAGCGTTTGATCTGACTAAGCTGGCTGCTGAGGGTGTTGATGTCATTTTTGTCGCGAAAGCTATACACCCAACCGCTTTCAACACCGGGCTCGACCTCAATGGCGACGCGGTTGACGATCACCTCCCGCTGGTTCAGCACGGCAATCTGGTCATGGCTGCCGCTGCTCACCGAGGCGTAACGCTGGGATAAAAAGCCCGGAGATGTCTGCAGAACGTCTTCCAGCGGTTTGCCGATAAGCTCTTTCTCACTTTGACGAATATCCAGCATTTCGCGGGCGGCGCGGTTAATTAAAATCAGCTGCTTCTCTTCATTGACGGCAAATACCCCTTCATACATGGCTTCTAATAGCGCCCGCTGCTGCAAAACCAGCTGAGCGATATCTTTTGGCTCCAGCCGGAACATCTGTTTTTTTAAATTGCGGGTAAACAGCCAGGAGAACATAAACAGCAACAGCAGAAGCGCAATGCCGTACAGTCCGGACTGCCACAGAATGCGGGCGTTAATGTTGGCAATATACGACGTCAGATAGCCGACCGAGACAATGCCGATGACCTGATGCTGGGCGTTGAAGATGGGCGCTTTGCTGCGCAGCGACACGCCAATCCCACCCTGACGCACGGAAATGATGGTTTTACCCTTTAATACCTCCGCGTTATCCCCTCCGATCATCGGTAAATTAATGCGCTCCGGAGATTCCGAATGGTAGAGGTGCTGCTCGCGGGTATCGCCAATCACAATATAGCTGGCATCGCTTTCGACACGCAGCGGCTGAATCAGCCGGGCGATGCCCGGAATATCTCTGGCGGCCACCTTGTCAGCCAGACCCGGCATCAGCGCAATCTGGCTGGCCTGAACCCGGGCGCGCTGGCCGAGATCGTGATGAAGCTGCCGGTCAATAAAATGAAACAGGATGGTTCCCAGCAGAACTAACAGCAGGCAGGAGAAGCACACCAGCGCTAAAAACAGCTTTACCTGAAATGAGAGTCTGCGTTTCATTCAACCTGCGACAGTGTTGTAAAAGTGACATTTGCCGAGCCTGACATGTGCAAATAGCGGACGCAATCTGGCGAGAAAAGAGTTGTGACCTGGCTTTTCGTTTTCGGCGTTATAGCCACAAGGATCCCGTCAGGCTATTCTTCATTCAGCACGATAATAATTACAGAGGCAATGTCATGGATAAAGAACTACTGGATGCGGGCTACCGGGCCTATACCGGCGAGAAAATTGACGTCTACTTCAACACCGGGATCTGCAAACACTCCGGTAACTGCGTGCGTGGGAGCGCAAAGCTGTTTAATCTGAAACGTAAGCCGTGGATCATTCCCGATGAAGTGGACGTTGAAACGGTTATACGCGTGATTGATACCTGCCCGAGCGGTGCGCTGAAGTATCGCCAGAAATAAGCGAGGAACCATGGATATTCTGGAAGGCCATAACAAGTTTTACGTGAACGATGCGAACGGCAATCAGGTCGCAGAGATTGTCTTCGTGCCGACCGGCGAGCACCTGAGCATTATCGAGCATACCGATGTGGATGAGAGCCTGAAAGGGCAGGGCGTCGGTAAACAGCTGGTGGCGAAAGTGGTGGAGAAGATGCGCGGTGAGAACCGCAAAATTATTCCGCTGTGCCCGTTCGCGAAACATGAGTTTGATAAAACGCGGGAATATGACGATATTCGGGCGTAAATAACATCGGCGATGGCTGGTGTTATTTCAGACTGCTGACAACGTGCGATTCGTGAGTTTCGCCCGGCGGCGCTACGCTTGCACGGGCCTACAATGAATTGTGCAATTAATTGATATCGTTGTTAAATGTAGGCCGGGTAAGCGCAGCGCCACCCGGCAAAAAAAGACAGTTATCTCACCTGCTCAAACAGCAATACCAGCGCTATCAGCACCATCAACCCTCCCGATGCCCTGCTCACCAGACGCGCCGCCTGTGGCCGGGCCGCCAGCACCGCTTTCGAACCATACCCCACCAGCAGGTAGACCAGGGTACAGGTGATAAGATGCATCATCCCAAGCGCAGACATCTGCATCGCTATCGACCAGCTTCCGGTTGGATCTGTAAATTGCGGAAGCAGGGCCAGGAACAGCAAAAAAACCTTCGGGTTTAGGCCGCTAATGCAGAGTCCTTTCACCGCCCACTGCGTCCAGTTACCCGCATGTTGGGTGGCCTTTTCCGGTGCGGCAGGATGACGCCATAACGTTATGCCAAGCCACAGCAGATACAGGGCTCCCGCCACGGTCAGCCCGGCTAACGCCAGCGGATGTTGAGCAATCAATACCCCCACGCCAGCCACCACAACCAATGTGGCTAGCAGATGCCCGGACATTAGCCCCATCACCGCCGGGACCACGCGGCGGCCGTTGATCCCGGCGCTGATAGCGTAGGCCCAGTCGGCCCCCGGGGTCATGATGAGCAGAAAAGAAACCACCCAAAAGCCGGCCACAATACTCATTTCCATCGTCCTGAAATACTCCCGCAGTGCGTTATACGTTGCGAAAAAGAATATCGCTAACACTGCGAAATAGGCTTTCAATGTTATGCTCATAACACGGTGAAAATGAGAAAATCTTCCACATGGATAGCATTGATCGAAAAATTCTTGCTGAGCTGCAGTCTGACGGCCGCCTGTCGCTTACCGAGCTGGCTGAGCGGGTGAATCTGAGCCTCTCGCCGTGCCATCGTCGCGTGCGGGCGCTGGAGCAAAGCGGGGCCATAACGGGATACCGGGCCAGCCTTGACCCCGCCAAAATGGGGTTTAACTTCCTGGCGATAGTGTTTGCGACGCTGAAAGAGGGTGACCGCAAGGCGGTTAGCGCGTTTGAAGAGGCAGTAGAGGAGATCCCGCAGATCGTGCTGGCCCAGCGCCTGTTTGGCGATCCTGATTATCTGATGCACGTCGTGACCCGCGACCTTTCCGCTTTCCAGAAGCTCTACGACGAGAAGCTCTCCGCCATGCCCGGTGTGCAGCATCTTCGCTCAACGCTTGTTATGAAAACGGTGGTGCAGGACAGGCCTTTTCCGCTGTAAGCAGCAGGCCGGGACTGAATGGCCTGCCCGGCATCGCGCCGGGCAGGAAAGGGGATTAGCCTACAAACATCACCGACACGCACAGCACGCCGACGATAAGCGTCAGCAGGTTGCCCATGGAACGGTACTGTTTCAGGGAGGGGATCAGATACGTCGACAGCGTCGGCATGATAAACAGGATCATGGCGATTAGCGGGCCGCTGATTGCGTAAATCATCGAAATGGCGTTCGGGTTAATGCAGCAGACGGCAAAGGTGATGAACGACACCCCCATAATAGAAACTGCGCGGTTAAAGGCGCGGCTCTTTTTCACACCCACCTGGTTGAGCGACGACCTCACGATCTCCGTCGCCCCTTCTATCACCCCAAAATAGGTGCCGAGGAACGATTTCGACATCGCAATAATCGCCACAATAATCCCGGAAATACCGAGCCATGCCGGTGACGAGGGCATCATCGACAGCGCTGACAGGATAGTCACCCCTTGCGCTTTGGCGGTCACAATGTACGACGGTGGGATAGAGAGCAGGCAGCTGAAGACAAAGAACAGCACGCTCAGGCAGATAATCAGATATGCCACCTTCATGATCTTCTTGCATTTATCCATCGCGCCATCGGCAAACTTCTCGCGACGGTCAACGGCAAACGTCGAGATAATCGGGGTATGGCTGAACGCAAACACCATCACCGGAATCGAAATCCATACCTGATGCAGCGTATGGCGATCGACGGTCATCTGGCTGGTGAGCAGCGAGGGCTGCCAGCTGCCGATCAGATAGAGTGAGACAAACAGGAAATAGGCAATCAGCGGAAACACGAGGAAGCCCATCACTTTTATCGTGATATGCCGTCCCATCAGGAAGATCAGATTAAGCACCAGCACCACGCCCAGGCTGACCAGCACGCGTACGGTGGTGTCTACCGTCAGGTGTTTCGCCAGCTGTTCCGTCAGCGAGTTGGTGATAGCCACCGCATAAATCTGCACCACTACAAAGAAGGCGATGAAATAGAGCGTGGTGATCAGATTGCCAATCTTCCTGCCGTAGTAGTGCGAGACGGCGCCGGTGATCCCTTCATTGCCCTTTGTTTTTGACGACAGGATAAATTGCGCCAGCGCCCGGTGCGGCCAGTAGGTTAAGGGGTAGGCCACGAGGGCGGTAATAAACAGGACAATAGCGCCTGCGGAGCCCAGCTGAATGGGCAGGAATAGCGTTCCTGCGCCCACGGCCGTGCCGTAGAGAGCGAAACTCCAGAGAGTCTCATCTTTTGACCAAATTTTCGACATTAGAGCAACGTATCAACTATCAAACCATCGGAATGGAGTGCAATTTACCATAGTTATGCCTGGAGAGCGCAGTTGCTTCGAAGTGGTCAGGCCGGAACGGACGTCCGGCCAGAGGAGATTTAGCCTGCCAGAGCGCGTCGCTGCTGGCGGCGCTTAAGAAATTTCTCGCGAAGGCCATCGTACGCCCAGTTATAGAATACGGTGTACGGCAGGAAGAACAGGAAGAAACCTATTTCCAGTGTGAATGCCTGAAGCAGCGTGACCCCCAGCACGGCGGCGACAATCGATACGCCAATCACAATAAACCCGCATTCGAAGCCCAGCGCATGCAGCGTACGCACTTTTGCCGTACGTGTGACGCGCTGAACCGGCCAGAAACGGTCGAAGCCGACGTTATAGATAATGTTCCAGAGCATAGCCGTGGTGGCCAGAATAATGGTCAACCCACCCATCTCCACCACGGAACGCTGCATAAGCCAGGCCGCGGTGGGGGCGAGGATCGCCGTCGCGATCCCTTCGAAACAGACAGCATGAAAGATCCGCTCCGGCAGTTTACGTTGGAGTGCATCCTGATGTTGCATAGTTATAGACCTCATTAATTCGCCGGTATGGGCGTTGATGCTGCCTATTTTTATCGCTAAAGCTGATATATTAAAGATGGTATCCATCGTAAAAGTAGATAGTTTATGCGCTATTCACCTGAAGCCCTTACCGCCTTTGTCGAGACCGTTGCGGCGGGCTCTTTTTCGGCGGCCGCTCGCCGGCTGCGTAAAAGCCAGTCGACGATCAGCACGTCCATTGCCAATCTTGAAGCCGATCTGGGATTCGAGCTGTTTGACCGCTCGGCGCGCCAGCCGGTGTTAACGGCCCAGGGGGAACAAGTGCTGGGCTATGTGCAGGCCATTCTCGCCGCCAGCACGCGGCTGGACGAACTGGCGGTGTCGCTAACGGCGCAAACCGAGGCGCGTCTGACGTTTGTCCTTTCCGATACCCTCAACCCGGACGTACTGGAAGAGATGATGAAGCAGTTTGACGCCCGCTTTCCCCATACGGAATTCGAATGTCTGATTGGCGAGGAGGAGGATGTGATCGACCTGCTGCAAAAGGAGCGAGCCCAGGTGGGACTGACGGAAGCCCGGGACAGCTACCCCACCGATATCGGCGCCACCCGCCTGCCGATGCAGACCCGGATGGCGATCTATGTTGCCACCACGCACCCGCTGGCGGGGCAGGATGACGTTCAGCATGACGAGCTGCACGGCTGGCGGGAGCTGCGGCTGAGCACCTATCTTGAGCGCGAGGCTGAGATCGCCCGCGGGCCCGTCTGGTCAGCACCGAATTACCTGTTACTCTTGAGTATGGCGGTACAGGGATTTGGCTGGTGCGTGTTGCCCTGCGCGCTGGTGGATGAGTTTGCCGCCGCGAAATCCCTGGTACAGCTCAACGTGCCAGGCTGGCCGCGGGCGATCGGCATCGATCTGCTGTGGAATAAACGATCCCCTCCCGGCGTGGCCGGACGCTGGCTGCGGCAGTATCTGCAGGATGCGCGCTGATCCTTGTGATTAAACTCACTATTTTTAAACAATTAAGATAATTGCCAGTAACAATCCTCTACTATCGTCATGTCATTTAACACAGAGGTCGTGATGAAAGATGTCGTAATAGTGGGTGCGTTGCGTACAGCTATCGGCTGTTTTCAGGGAGCGCTGGCGCGTCATTCGGCGGTTGACCTGGGGAGCGTGGTGGTGAAAGCGCTGGTGGAACGCAGCGGGATCGCAGCACATGAAGTGGACGAGGTGATCCTCGGTCAGGTGCTCACGGCCGGCGCCGGCCAAAACCCTGCACGGCAGGCGGCGCTGAAAGGCGGGCTGCCCAATACCGTCTCTGCCATTACCATCAACGACGTCTGTGGATCAGGATTAAAAGCGCTGCATCTCGCGACGCAGGCCATTCAGTGTGGTGAAGCGGATGTGGTTATTGCTGGCGGGCAAGAGAACATGAGCCGCGCGCCGCATGTACTGACCGACAGCCGTACCGGCGCACAGTTGGGCAATAGCCAGCTGCTCGACAGCCTGGTGCATGACGGGCTGTGGGATGCCTTTAATGATTACCATATGGGCGTGACGGCGGAAAACCTGGCGCGTGAGTACGGCATCAGCCGTGAATTGCAGGATGCGTATGCGCTCAGCTCGCAGCAAAAAGCGCGCGCGGCGATCGACTCCGGTCGTTTTCGCGACGAAATTGTGCCGGTCAGCACCCGGCGCCAGAATGGCGACGTTATCGTCGTGGATACCGATGAACAGCCGCGCACCGACGCCAGTGCTGAAGGCCTGGCGAGGCTGAATCCTGCTTTTGAAACGCAGGGCTCCGTCACGGCGGGCAATGCCTCTTCCATTAACGACGGCGCTGCCGCCGTTATGATGATGAGCGAAAGCAAAGCCCTTGAGCTCGATCTCCCCGTGCTGGCCCGCATTAAAGCCTTCGCCAGCGTGGGGGTTGATCCTGCGTTAATGGGGATCGCGCCGGTCTATGCGACCCGTCGCTGTCTCGATCGCGCAGGGTGGCAGCTTTCTGACGTTGATCTGATTGAGGTGAACGAAGCTTTTGCCGCGCAGGCCATCTCGGTTGGCAAAATGCTGGAGTGGGATCCGCTGCGGGTTAACGTTAACGGTGGGGCGATCGCGCTGGGGCATCCTATCGGCGCCTCCGGGTGCCGGATCCTGGTTTCGCTGGTCCACGAAATGAAAAAGCGCAACGCCCGTAAAGGGATTGCCACCCTCTGTATCGGCGGTGGGCAAGGGGTGGCGCTGGCCATCGAACGCTAATCCTGGTTCATCGAATAAAACCTCCTGCGGGAGGTTTTTTTTATCCTGCTGCTTGTTGCCTGGCTGCGTATTGTGATCCGGGCGTCATTTTCGTTATAAACAAAATAAAAAATGAAACACTGTTTTAATTATAATTGAAAAGCCCACTTTATGCCGATAGTATGTGCTCATGATGAAAAACGAAACGTTGTTTCGTTTATTTTCCGCCTTCGGGCATGACCACATCTGGAGGTTACCGTGGACGTCAGAGAAAGCATCCACAGTGCGCACGCCAAAACGCTGGATACAGAGGGGCTGCGCAATGCGTTTTTAGTCGGGCAGGTGTTCGAGGCTGATAACTACACCATGGTTTACAGCCATATCGACCGCATTATTGTGGGCGGGATTATGCCCGTCACGCAAACCGTCTCCGTGGGCGGTGAGGTCGGTAAACAGCTGGGCGTAAGCTATTTTCTGGAGCGTCGCGAACTGGGGGTCATTAACATCGGCGGGCCGGGCACCATCACCGTCGACGGCCAGTGCTATGAGATTGGCCATCGCGAGGCGCTGTACGTGGGGAAAGGGGCAAAAGAGGTGCTCTTTGCCAGCATCGACGGCAGCAAACCGGCGAAGTTTTACTATAACTGCGCGCCGGCACATTACACCTGTCCAACCAAAAAAGTGACTCCGGCGGATGTTGCCCCGGTAACGCTTGGCGACAACCTCACCAGCAACCGCCGCACCATCAATAAATACTTCGTGCCGGACGTGCTGGAGACCTGCCAGCTCAGCATGGGGTTGACCGAACTGGCGCCGGGCAACCTGTGGAACACCATGCCGTGCCATACCCACGAGCGACGGATGGAGGTCTACTTCTATTTCAATATGGAGGAGGACGCCTGCGTGTTCCATATGATGGGACAACCCCAGGAAACGCGCCATATCGTGATGCACAACGAGCAGGCGGTCATTTCACCGAGCTGGTCCATTCACTCCGGCGTCGGGACGAAAGCCTATACCTTTATCTGGGGAATGGTGGGTGAAAACCAGGTCTTTGACGATATGGACCATGTTGCGGTCAGCGATCTGCGCTAGTCGCGGGCAGTGAAGTATCAACCTGCCTGTGCGTGACAGGCTCTGAACGAGTAAGGAACAAACATGATTCTGGATGCATTCTCTCTGCAGGGTAAAGTGGCCGTGGTCTCCGGGTGTGACACCGGTCTGGGTCAGGGAATGGCGTTAGGGCTGGCGGAAGCGGGCTGCGATATCGTCGGGATTAATCTCGTTGAGCCGACGGAAACCATCGAGCGCGTGACGGCCCTCGGCCGCCGTTTCCTGAGCCTGACCGCTGACCTGCGTAAAATTGACGCCATTCCCGATCTGCTGGCGCGCGCGGTGGCGGAATTCGGTCATATCGACATCCTGGTGAACAATGCCGGGCTGATTCGCCGCGAAGATGCGATTAACTTCAGCGAGCGCGACTGGGATGACGTGATGGATTTGAATATCAAGAGCGTATTTTTCATGTCCCAGGCGGCGGCAAAACACTTTATTGCGCAGGGGAACGGCGGCAAGATCGTTAATATCGCCTCTATGCTCTCGTTCCAGGGCGGTATTCGCGTACCGTCTTACACCGCGTCCAAAAGTGCCGTGATGGGCGTGACCCGCCTGCTGGCAAACGAATGGGCGAAACATAATATCAATGTGAATGCGATTGCACCGGGTTACATGGCAACCAACAACACGCAGCAGTTGCGCGCCGACGAGCAGCGTAGCGCGGAAATTCTCGACCGCATTCCGGCGGGGCGCTGGGGGCTTCCGGGCGATCTGATGGGGCCGGTCGTGTTTCTGGCCTCGTCGGCATCGGACTATATCAACGGCTACACCGTGGCGGTGGATGGCGGCTGGCTGGCGCGATAAGCGGCTTCTGGCAAACACCTCTGCCTTCGGGCGGAGGTTTTTTTTGCTCAAAAATTGTCAACGTCCATATCGATAAACACGAAAAATCCATACTAAAAAGTCATAAATGACCATCATCACACTTTTATTGCTGGAAAATTAAGGTATTAGTAAAACAATGCGATTATTCAGCATTAATTGAAATTGTAATGTCCATCACAGATCGCTATGTCGTAGCGAAATAATCCATATCTTCACCTTTTCCCACCTGACACTTTTTCTCGCTATCTCGTAATTTCACTTAACGCATTTACTGTTCAGGCAGGAAACTATGACATCAATAAATGACTCTACCCTTATGCCCGCTGCGCTGCGGGATACACGCCGCATGAACCAGTTTGTCTCTGTGGCCGCCGCCGTGGCGGGCTTATTATTCGGGCTGGATATCGGCGTGATTGCCGGCGCCTTACCGTTTATCACCGATCACTTTACCCTGAGCAGCCGTCTGCAGGAGTGGGTGGTGAGCAGCATGATGCTTGGCGCGGCTATCGGCGCGTTGTTCAACGGCTGGCTCTCGTTTCGTCTGGGGCGCAAATACAGCCTGATGGTCGGGGCGGTTCTGTTTGTCGCGGGTTCCATTGGCTCCGCATTTGCCACGCACGTGGAGGTGTTGCTGCTCTCCCGCGTGCTGCTGGGGGTGGCGGTGGGGATTGCCTCCTACACGGCCCCACTTTATCTCTCCGAAATGGCGAGTGAGAATGTCCGCGGGAAGATGATCAGCATGTACCAGCTGATGGTCACCCTGGGTATTGTGCTGGCGTTCCTCTCTGACACTTACTTCAGCTACAGTGGCAACTGGCGCGCAATGCTCGGCGTGCTGGCGTTACCGGCGCTGGTGCTGATCGTGCTGGTGATTTTCCTGCCAAACAGTCCGCGCTGGCTGGCGCAAAAAGGGCGCCACGTGGAGGCGGAAGAGGTGTTGCGTATGCTGCGCGACACCTCAGAAAAAGCGCGTGAAGAGCTCAATGAAATCCGCGAAAGCCTGAAGCTGAAGCAGGGAGGCTGGGCGTTGTTTAAGATCAACCGCAACGTGCGCCGCGCGGTCTTCCTCGGCATGCTGCTGCAGGCGATGCAGCAATTTACCGGCATGAACATCATCATGTACTACGCGCCACGCATTTTCAAAATGGCCGGGTTCACCACCACGGAACAGCAGATGATCGCCACCCTGGTGGTCGGGCTGACCTTCATGTTCGCCACCTTTATTGCCGTATTCACCGTGGATAAAGCCGGACGTAAACCGGCGCTGAAAATTGGCTTCAGCGTGATGGCGCTCGGTACGCTGATCCTCGGCTACTGCCTGATGCAGTTTGATAACGGTACCGCCTCAAGTGGCCTTTCCTGGCTTTCTGTCGGCATGACGATGATGTGTATTGCAGGATACGCGATGAGCGCCGCGCCCGTGGTCTGGATCCTGTGCTCCGAAATCCAGCCACTCAAATGCCGTGACTTTGGCATCACCTGCTCGACGACCACCAACTGGGTGTCCAACATGATCATCGGCGCGACGTTCCTGACGCTGCTGGACGCCATTGGCGCCGCGGGAACGTTCTGGCTCTATACCGTGCTGAACGTGGTGTTTATCGGCGTCACGTTCTGGCTGATCCCGGAAACGAAAGGCGTAACGCTGGAACATATCGAGCGCAAGCTGATGGCAGGAGAGAAATTGCGCAATATCGGGGTGTGATCGTATTGCCTGTATAAACGCTTCAGACGATGCCGGAGTTGGAATGATTCTGCGTTATGACAATAATAACGTAATGAAACTCACTACCAACTCTGGCAGGGGGGGATAAATTAAGGGATTTGAGCTTAAGATAATTCTTAGGATAATGTATCATCCGACCACCGCTATTATTTGCGCAAATTAAGCCGAATCCTAAAA
Source organism: Enterobacter sp. WCHEn090032 (assembly GCF_003986875.1). Taxonomy (NCBI): domain Bacteria; kingdom Pseudomonadati; phylum Pseudomonadota; class Gammaproteobacteria; order Enterobacterales; family Enterobacteriaceae; genus Enterobacter; species Enterobacter sp. WCHEn090032. The sequence continues at coordinate 10,768 of NZ_RXRN01000018.1, read as the reverse complement.
AGAAAAATGCCTATGTCTGAGATGGATATCAAAAAAAGCACAGATCTTGATTTTCCCCGTTATGCCACCCCGGTTGTACACGCTAAAGAGATAGATCTTTTGGGCCTGGTTGAAGTGCTGCTGGCGGCGAAAAAACGCATCATCGCCGTGACGCTTGCTTTCACGCTGGTTGGCCTGGCCGTTTCATTTTTACTGCCGCAGAAATGGACCAGTAAAGCCGTGATCACACAGGCAGAACAGTCGCAGTGGAACCCGTTGCGCCAGATGCTGGTTACGTTACAGGTCCTTGACGTGGATGCGAAAATTTCCCGCCCGGAAGTCTTTGATCTGTTTATTAAAAAGTTTCAGTCGCAGTCATTGCTCGAAGAGTACATGAAAACTTCTCCTTACGTGACGTCGCAGCTGGAAGGTACTGAGGTGGATGCGCTTGAGCTGCATCGTGCAATAGTCAATATCTCAGAACGAATGAAAGCGGTGAATGACACTCAGGTTAAAGATGCGGATAAAATGCCGTATGTCTCCTGGACATTGAGCTTTACGGCACCGACAGCAGGCGATGCGCAAACCGTGCTGGAAGGCTATATCAATTACATTACCGCGATTGTCGAAAAAGAGACGATTCAGAATATCCGTAGCCAGATAACCCTCAAAACGAAAGCCGTTGAGCAGCAGCTGGAACTGGACCGTGTTCGTCTGACCAATATTCATAATACCAACCTGCAGCGACTGAATTATTCGCTGGCCGTGGCGAATGCCGCGGGTATTAAGAAGCCGGTCTACAGTAACGGGCAGGCCGTAAAAGATGACCCGGATTACTCCGTTGCGCTCGGCGCTGACGGCATTGCGCAAAAACTGCAGATTGAAAAAAATCTGAAGGACGTGACCGAGCTGAATGCGGATTTCCAGAACCGGGAATACTACCTGGCACAGCTGAAAAAACTCTCCTTTGCCGACGTCAAACTTGAGCCCTTCAGGTACCAGCTTTCACCGTCCATGCCGGTGAAAAAAGATGGCCCGGGTAAAGCCCTGATTGTCCTTCTGTCGGCGATCCTGGGTGGGCTGTTTGCCTGCGGTAGCGTTTTACTGCGTGAGGCGATGCTCACCCGCAATCCTCTGCCAGAGCCGGTGACGGAATAACCTCTGCAGATTAAAAAGGCGCTGATTTCAGCGCCTTTTTTTATGGCTGCCGGTTGTGTTAAAAAAGATCCTGGATAATAAGGAGGGATGATGAAAACGATCGGCCTGATAGGTGGAATGAGCTGGGAATCGACAATCCCTTATTACCGCCTGATTAACGAAGGAATAAAGCAACGTCTGGGTGGTCTGCATTCCGCGAGTCTGCTGCTGCACAGCGTGGATTTTCATGAAATAGAAGCGTGCCAGTCGAGCGGAGAATGGGATAAAGCCGGGGAGATCCTGGCCCAGGCGGCGCTGGGGCTGGAGCGTGCCGGCGCCGAAGGGATTTTGCTCTGTACCAACACCATGCACAAAGTGGCGTCGCACATTGAGGATCGCTGCCCGCTGCCGTTCCTGCATATCGCTGATGCCACCGGGCGTGCGATTGCGGCATCCGGTATACGCCGCGTGGCTCTGCTGGGGACGCGCTACACCATGGAACAGGATTTTTATCGTGGGCGTTTGCACAGTGAGTTCGGCATCGAAAGCCTGATCCCTGATGAGCATGACCGGGCGCGCATCAACCAGATCATCTTTGACGAACTCTGCCTCGGTACCTTCAGCGAGTCATCCCGGGCATATTACGTCAGCGTGATTGAAAAGCTGGCGCATCAGGGGGCTGAAGGGGTGATCTTCGGCTGCACGGAGATCGGCCTGCTGGTGCCGGTTGAGCGAAGCCCTGTTCCGGTATTTGATACCGCCGCCATTCACGCAGCGGATGCCGTAGCCTTTATACTCTCATAATGGCGCTTGTCGATCAGGTAAGCGAAGCGCTACCTGGCGCGCGTGCGCCACTAAGTGTTCGGTGAACGCGTCTACCAGTGCGGAAGACGGGCGGTGCAGCGGACGGATCAGGCTCACGGTGAACGGAACGGAAACGCTGAAGCGGCGGATAACGATCCCGCTTCCGGCATAGTCCAGCGCCGTTAGCGGGTTAACGACCGCGACGCCGACGCCTGCCCGCACCATTGCACAGATTGAGGCTGCGCTGTGCGTCTCCACGACCATTCGCCGTTTTACCTGATGCTCGGCAAACAGCGTATCCAGGAGCTGTCGGTAACTGTCGGTCTGCGACAGACTAATGTAGTTTTCCCCATGAAAATCCTCGGGTGTGAGCACGCTCTTTCCGGCAAGCGGATGTCCGGCCGGGAGAACGCACACTTCATCTAAAGAGAGTAATTCCATACGTTCCGTTCCCGCGGGGGTGGAGAGGGTCTCGGTGAGTCCTAAATCATGGCGCTGCGCCGAAAGCCACTCTTCCAGCAGCGGGGATTCCTGCGGCACGATAGTGAGGCTGACTTCAGGATAGCGCGCCAGAAAAGGCTGTAGCAGCATCGGCAAAAAGGATTGCGAAAAGACCGGCAGGCAGACAATCGACAGTTCGCCCTGACGAAACTCGCGCAGGCTTTCTGCCGCACTCACTATTCTGTCCAGCCCGTACCAGGAACGCTGCACTTCTTCGAACAAACGTAACCCCTGCACCGTTGGGTGCAGCCTTCCCCGGGTGCGTTCAAACAGCTTTAGCCCCAGCACTTTCTCGAAGCGTGCCAGCTCGCGGCTGACTGTCGGCTGTGAGGTATGCAGCATCTGCGCGGCTTCGGTGAGATTACCGGTGGTCATCACGGCGTGAAAAATCTCAATCTGGCGTAAGTTGACGGCGGGCATAGGGCACCTGAAGGCTGAGAGTCATCCATATCATTTTTGCATAGACTCGGGATAAAACGATATTTTTTATTCTCTTTGCGCTGTGGCGTAATCATAAAAAATTTGATGACCCGGAGAAGACCATGCCACGCCCGCTCAACCAGACTGATACCGATTTGAATGCTGACAACCTGCTGCGCCTGCCTGCCGAGTTTGGCTGCCCGGTGTGGGTTTATGACGCACAGATCGTTCGCGAAAAGATCGCCGCCCTGCATCAGTTTGACGTGGTGCGTTTTGCCCAGAAGGCCTGTTCCAATATTCATATCCTGCGTCTGATGCGCGAGCAGGGGGTAAAAGTTGACTCCGTGTCACTGGGGGAAATCGAGCGCGCGCTGGCGGCGGGTTTTGATCCAAAAGCTGACAGCGATGCGATCGTCTTTACCGCCGATGTCATCGACGATGCCACCCTGGCGCGCGTGCACGAACTGCAGATCCCGGTGAATGCCGGGTCTGTGGATATGCTGGAGCAGCTGGGTCAGGTTTCTCCTGGCCATCGCGTCTGGCTGCGCGTGAACCCGGGCTTTGGCCATGGTCACAGCCAAAAAACCAACACCGGCGGTGAAAACAGCAAGCACGGGATCTGGTACGCCGATATGCCTGCTGCGCTGGAGGTGCTGCAGCGTTACAACCTGAAGCTGGTGGGCATTCATATGCACATTGGCTCTGGTGTGGATTATGGTCATCTGGAGCAGGTGTGCGGCGCAATGGTGCGCCAGGTGGTGGACTTCGGGCAGGATCTGGAGGCGATCTCCGCCGGTGGTGGTCTCTCCATTCCTTACCGTGAAGGCGAAGAGGCGATCGATACCGATCACTATTACGGCCTGTGGAGCGCCGCGCGTGACCAAATCGCCGCGCATCTGGGCCACGCGGTGAAACTGGAAATTGAGCCGGGTCGTTTCCTGGTGGCGGAAGCTGGCGTGCTGGTGTCGCAGGTGCGCAGCGTGAAAGAGATGGGCTCTCGTCACTTTGTGTTGATTGACGCGGGCTTTAACGATCTGATGCGTCCGTCCATGTACGGCAGCTATCATCACATTACCGCACTGGCTGCCGACGGCCGCGATTTAACGCAGGCGCCGCGCGTTGAGACCGTCGTTGCGGGGCCGCTGTGCGAATCGGGTGACGTATTTACTCAGCAGGAGGGAGGCAAAGTGGAAACCCGCGCGCTGCCAGAGGTTAAACCGGGTGATTATCTGGTGCTGCATGATACCGGTGCCTACGGGGCGTCGATGTCCTCTAACTACAACAGCCGCCCGCTGCTGCCGGAAGTGCTGTTTGATAACGGCAAGGCGCGGCTGATCCGCCGCCGCCAGACTATTCAGGAGCTGCTGGCGCTGGAGCTCATCTGAGTAAAGTAGGGCCCGGTGGTGACCGAATCGCGTAAGACCAGCGTGCCGGTAAACGGCGGGATCGCATCGACCGGCTGGTTTTTTGCCAGCCGGATCGCCTGATCGATGGCGGTGATAATCATACTGTCGATGGGCAGATAGACCGATGACAGCGCAGGCTCCAGCCATTTCGCGCAGGGGGCATCGTCAAAGCCGAACAGGGAAATATCCTGCGGGATCTTCAGTCCCGCCTGATGCAGCGCTTTGGACGCACCCAGCGCCATATCATCGTTACAGGCAAACAGGGCGCTGAACGACACACCTTCGGCAATCAGCTCCTTGCACAGCTCATATCCCCGCGTCATGCCCGCATCGCCGTATTTAATCCGACGCTCGTCCAGACGAATACCGTGCTTTTCCAGCGCCTTGCGGTAGCCCATCAGCCTCGCTTTCCCGGTGGGGGTGTGGATTGGGACGGTGATACAGGCGATCTCCCGGTGGCCCTGATTGATCAGGTAATCCACGGCCTTAAACGCGGCATCCTGCTGTTCGAAGAAGACGCAGCGATCCGGTGCCTGGCTCACTTCACGGTTAATGACCACCAGCGGCGTTTGCACGGTATTCATCAGCTTGATGATCGCTTTTTCGCTCATATAGCGCGTGTAAAGCACGATGGCATCACACTGGCGATCGGCCAGCATCTGCACCGCCTGTTCTTCCTGTTCCGGCGCGTCGTGGCCATCGGTGACGATCAGCTGTTTCCCGTGGGTTTCGGTCTGCCGCGACGCCTGTTGCAGAAGGCGGCCAAAGTAAAAGCCATCGAAGGTCGAGACCACCAGACCAATGCTGTTGCTGGTCTGGTTTGCCAGGGAACGCGCGAGAAAGTTCGGGCGATAGCCCAGCTCTTCCATCGCCGCAAACACCTGCTGGCGCGTACTCTCTTTAACCTGACCTGTGCCGTTCAGCACGCGCGATACCGTGGCCTTCGACACGCCCGCACGCAGTGAGACATCCAGCATTGTTGCCATTCTACATTCCTGATTCCACGTATTGGTCTGCAGTTTAACACAGACCTCACGGCGTATAAGCGATGCGGAAAGGGCAAAAACTCCGCCACGATCACGCTTTTCGGTAACGATTCGTCAGCCGACATCCTTGCCTGCCGGCAGTAAAACGATTCTGATAAGATAATCGACAAACCGAGCGGGAGCCGTCAGGCCTGCATATTCATTGAAAAACTCAGGTGAAACGTGAAAAAGAGTGCCATCCTTCCGCTTTATCATGCGCCGCAGTATGCGCAGCAGGTGACCGACTGGATCTGGCAGGCCTTTGGCGAGGGGCTTCCACGGGAATTTTTCCACAGCATCGTGGAGCATAGCCAGACGCCGGGGGCATTACCGCTGACCTTTATTGCCCTGGAAGACGAACGGCTTGTGGGCACGGTGGGGCTCTGGCGCTGCGATCTCATCACCCGACAGGATCTCTTTCCGTGGCTGGCGGCGCTGTACGTTGACGACGCGGCGCGCGGCAAAGGGCTGGCGGGGCAGCTTCAGCAGCATGTTATTTCCTTCGCCGCGCAGGCGGGGTATGAGACGCTCCATCTGTGGTCTGCCTGCCGAGACTTCTATGAACGTTACGGCTGGCAGTACATGGGCGATGCGCTGGAGTACCCGGATAAGACGGTACACCTTTACCGTTATTCGCTCTGCGCTTCCGCAGGCGACGCAACGGAGTGACGGCGCACTAAGGTTGGGCTGAAGAGATGGGTAATATCCGGCGGCTGGCGTTGCTCGGCCAGTGCTAACGCCAGCTCCGCGGCCTGGGTTGCCATCGTGATGATCGGATAACGTACGGTAGTCAGGCGCGGGCGGACGTAGCGGGAGACCAGCACATCATCAAAGCCAATCAGTGAGATTTCTGCCGGCACCTCAATCCCGTTGTCATTCAATACCCCCATCGCCCCTGCGGCCATGGAGTCGTTATAGCTGGCCACTGCCGTAAAGTTTCGGCCGCGACCCAGCAGTTCGGTCATCGCCTGTTCGCCGCCGCTCTCATCCGGTTCACCGTAGGCTACCAGCCGGTCATTACACGGCAGACCGTTTTCGCGCAGGGCATCGTAGTAGCCCTGCAGACGATCTTCAGCATCAGAAATCGGGTGATTTGAGCAGAGATAGCCAATCCGGGTGTGGCCCTGTTGGATCAGGTGACGGGTAGCAAGCCAGGCACCGTAGCGGTCGTCGAGCGCCACGCAGCGTTTTTCAAAACCGGGAATAATACGGTTGATGATCACCATCCCGGGGATCTGCTTCATCAGATGAATCAGTTCGGCATCCGGGATCATTTTGGCGTGAACCACCAGCGCCGCACAGCGGTGGCGGATCAGCTGCTCGATGGCCTGGCGTTCTTTTTGCTCATTATGATAGCCATTGCCGATCAGTAAAAAATTGCCTGTCTGATAAGAAACCTGTTCAACCGCTTTTACCATGGCACCGAAAAAGGGGTCAGAAACATCTCCCACTACCAGACCAATGGTTTCTGTGGCCTGCTGGGCGAGCGCGCGGGCATTGGCATTGGGATGATAGTTCAGAGATTCCATGGCGTTTTGTACCGCCTGGCGCGATGCGTCACTGGCTTTGGGGGAGTCGTTAATCACACGCGAGACGGTGGCTACCGAGACACCTGCCAGACGGGCCACATCCTTTATTGTCGCCATTCAATACCTTCTTATAGGGGGTAAGCGTTTACACACCAAATAGTGTTGCGGAAAAGCGCCGCGCATTCAAGGGGAGCGGATCCCCGCTCTCCACAAACGTGACGCAGAACAACCCTGGCGGTGTAATCGTTACACGCCCAGTCGTGTCTGAAGAATGTCATTCTGAACCTTTAGTTACACTTTGCCTCAGGCTGTTGCGATTGTCAGATAGCGAGGACGTGAAAGAGATTGCTAAAGTCGAGATCCCAGAGGTATTGATTGGTGAGAATTCTTAGTACGGTTTCGTACTCATCTCTTGCACCAACCTGCGCGGATGCGCAGGTTTTTTTTCGCCTCCATTTTTGCTGTCGCTCCCGTATCACTTCTCGTGTAATCTGCCACCATTTACTATCAACCCTCCACACTGGCTGGCAAAGGGAGTTGAGATGCTATTTGGGTTCTTCCGTACACTTTTCCGTATCCTCTTTCGCATCCGCGTCACGGGCGATGCCCAGGCGCTTCGCGGTGAACGCGTTTTAATCACACCAAATCACGTTTCCTTTATCGATGGCATTCTGCTGGCACTGTTTTTGCCCGTGCGTCCGGTGTTTGCGGTCTATACATCCATTAGCCAGCAGTGGTACATGCGCTGGCTCACGCCGTTGATTGATTTTGTGCCGCTCGACCCGACAAAGCCGATGATGATTAAACATCTGGTCCGTCTGGTAGAGCAGGGGCGCCCGGTGGTCATTTTCCCGGAAGGGCGTATCTCAGTGACCGGATCGCTGATGAAGATCTACGACGGTGCGGGGTTTGTCGCGGCGAAGTCGAAAGCGACCGTGGTGCCGCTGCGTATTGAAGGGGCGGAGCTAACCCATTTCAGTCGTCTGAAAGGGCTGGTGAAGCAGCGTCTGTTCCCCACCATCACGCTGCATATTCTGCCACCAACGTCGCTCCCGATGCCCGACGCGCCGCGTGCCCGCGATCGCCGTAAGATCGCCGGGGAGATGCTGCATCAGATCATGATGGAAGCGCGTATGGCCGTTCGTCCGCGCGAAACGCTGTACGAATCCCTGCTTTCTGCGCAGTACCGCTATGGCGCGAAGAAAAACTGTATCGAAGACATCAACTTTACCCCGGATACCTATCGCAAACTGCTGACCAAGACCCTGTTTGTGGGCCGCATACTGGAGAAGTACAGCAAAAAGGGCGAAAAGATTGGCCTGATGCTGCCTAACGCGGGCATCAGCGCGGCGGTGATTTTTGGCGCGGTTTCACGGGGCCGTATTCCGGCGATGATGAACTACACGGCGGGTGTGAAGGGGCTGACCAGCGCCATCACCGCCGCTCAGATTAACACCGTCTTTACCTCCCGTCAGTTCCTGGACAAAGGCAAGCTCTGGCATCTTCCCGAGCAGCTCACTCAGGTGCGCTGGGTCTTCCTGGAAGATCTGAAAGCGGACGTGACCACCGGCGACAAGCTGTGGATTTTTGCGCATCTGCTGATGCCGCGTCTGGCCCAGGTCAAACAGCAGCCGGAAGATGACGCGATTATCCTCTTCACATCGGGTTCTGAAGGCAACCCAAAAGGCGTTGTCCACAGCCACAAGAGCATTCTGGCAAACGTTGAGCAGATCAAAAGTATTGCCGACTTTACCGCGAACGACCGGTTTATGTCGGCGCTGCCGCTGTTCCACTCCTTTGGCCTGACGGTCGGGCTATTTACGCCGCTGCTAACCGGCGCTGAAGTGTTCCTCTATCCCAGCCCGCTGCATTACCGCATTGTGCCGGAGCTGGTGTATGACCGTAACTGCACCGTGCTGTTCGGGACTTCAACCTTCCTGGGTAACTATGCGCGTTTTGCCAATCCGTATGACTTCTATCGCGTGCGGTATGTGGTGGCTGGCGCAGAAAAACTGCAGGAGAGCACGCGTCAGATCTGGCAGGACAAGTTTGGTCTGCGCATTCTCGAAGGCTATGGCGTGACCGAGTGTGCGCCCGTGGTCTCGATTAACGTGCCGATGGCGGCGAAACCGGGAACGGTTGGCCGCATTCTGCCGGGGATGGACGCGCGTCTGCTGGCGGTACCGGGCATAGAGGAAGGCGGCCGTCTGCAGCTCAAAGGGCCAAACGTGATGAACGGGTATCTGCGCGTGGAAAACCCAGGCGTGCTGGAAGCGCCGACGGCGGAGAACGTCAACGGCGAGGTAGAAACCGGCTGGTACGATACCGGTGATATTGTCCGCTTTGATGAACAAGGCTTTGTACAAATCCAGGGACGTGCAAAACGCTTCGCCAAAATTGCCGGTGAAATGGTCTCTCTGGAAATGGTTGAGCAGCTGGCGACCGCCGTGTCCGCCGAGAAGATGCACGCCACGGTCGTGAAGAGCGATGCCAGCAAAGGCGAGGCGCTGGTGCTGTTTACAACCGACAGTGAGCTCAAGCGCGACAGGTTGCTCAGCTATGCGCGTGAACATGGTATTCCTGAGCTGGCGGTACCGCGCGATATTCGCTACCTGAAGCAGCTTCCGGTGCTGGGAAGCGGGAAGCCCGATTTCGTGACCCTGAAAGGTATGGTTGAAGAGGCGGAACAGCAAAATGCGTGAGTCAGTACACACTAACACCTCGCTCAGATCGAAAGGCATGCTGGCGGTCATTGCCGCGCAGTTTCTCTCTGCGTTTGGCGATAACGCGCTGTTGTTTGCCACGCTGGCGCTGCTGAAGGCCGAGTTTTACCCCGACTGGAGCCAGCCGATCCTGCAGATGGTGTTTGTGGGCGCTTACATTATATTTGCTCCCTTCGTCGGACAGGTGGCGGACAGCTTCCCCAAAGGCCGGGTGATGATGTTTGCCAACGGACTCAAGCTGCTGGGCGCAGCCAGTATCTGTTTTGGTTTCAATCCGTTTGTTGGCTATACGCTGGTTGGCATCGGTGCTGCCGCCTACTCCCCGGCGAAGTATGGCATCCTCGGAGAGCTGACCACGGGAGATAAGCTGGTCAAAGCCAATGGCCTGATGGAGTCCTCAACGATTGCCGCTATCCTGCTCGGCTCCGTCGCGGGCGGCGTCCTGGCCGACTGGCATGTTCTGGCGGCCCTGGGCGTGTGTGCAGTGGTGTATGGCGGGGCGGTCGTTGCTAACCTGTTTATTCCGAAGCTGCCGGTGGCTCGCCCGGGCCAGTCCTGGCGCTTTAAGCCAATGACCGGCAGCTTCTTTACTGCCTGTCGTGTGCTGTGGCGTAACGGTGAAACGCGTTTCTCCCTGATGGGCACCAGTATGTTCTGGGGCGCAGGCGTTACGCTGCGCTTCCTGCTGGTACTGTGGGTGCCGGTGGCGCTGGGGATCACCGACAACGCGACGCCAACCTATCTGAATGCGATGGTGGCTATCGGGATTGTGGTTGGGGCAGGCGCGGCGGCGAAGCTGGTCACGCTTGAGACGGTAGCACGCTGCATGCCGGCAGGGATCCTGATCGGCGTGGTGGTGCTTATTTTCTCGCTGCAGCATGCGTTATTGCCTGCTTATGCGCTCCTGATCCTGATTGGTATTCTCGGGGGGGTCTTCGTGGTGCCGCTCAATGCGTTACTGCAGGAACGGGGCAAGCAGACCGTCGGGGCGGGAAATGCCATCGCGGTACAAAACCTGGGTGAAAACCTGGCGATGCTGTTGATGCTGGGGCTTTATTCACTGGCAGTAAAAGTGGGCGTGCCGGTGGTGGGGATTGGCGTCGGGTTTGGCGGGCTGTTTGCGATTGCGATTGCCGCATTATGGCTTTGGCAGCGTCGCCGTTGATCAGTGCGGCCTGATGCCCTCATCCCGGCCTTCTCCCACAGGGCTGAGGAATCCCCAGTAATTTTTTACCTGAAGCGAA
>NZ_RXRN01000017.1:0-89433 GCF_003986875.1 Enterobacter sp. WCHEn090032 | reverse complement strand
GTGCCGTTGTTCCGTGTCAGTGGAGGCGCATTATAGGGAGTTATTCTGACGTGACAAGAGGAAATTTAAAAAAAGTTTCCATCCGTGTTTTTTTTCACCAACAGAGGTGAAATCAAGCTACAAATTGTTCTATTTGATGTATCTGCAACCACAATCACATTCGAGATGGCATAATTATCAGCATGAATCTTTAAGGAATAAAAGCGATGCCATTAAGCGCGCAACAGCTGGCCGCCCAAAAAAACCTCTCCTATGTGCTGGCCGAAAAGCTGGCTCAGCGGATTTTAGCGGGTAAATATGCCCCGGGAAGCATCCTGCCGGGTGAAATGGAGCTGGGTGAGCAGTTTGGGGTAAGCCGTACCGCCGTGCGCGAAGCGGTGAAAACCCTGACGGCAAAAGGTATGGTGCTTCCACGCCCTCGTATTGGCACACGCGTGATGCCACAAAGTAACTGGAATTTTCTCGATCAGGAGCTGCTCTCCTGGTGGATGACGGAAGACAACTTTCATCAGGTGATCGATCACTTTCTGGTAATGCGCAGTAGCCTTGAACCTCAGGCCTGTCTGCTTGCCGCCACGCTTGGCACGGCTGAGCAGAAAGCGCAGCTTAACGCGTTGATGGAAGAGATGGTGTTCCTGAAAAAACACTTCAACCGCGAACGCTGGGTTGAGGTCGATATGGCCTGGCATGAACATATCTATATGATGAGCGCCAATCCGTTCCTCACCTCTTTTGCCTCTTTATTCCATTCGGTGTACCACACTTACTTTACCTCTATTACCCAGGACGAAGTGGTAAAACTGGATCTGCATCAGGCGATAGTGGATGCCATTCAGGAAAGCGACGGGCAGCAAGCCCTGAGTGCGTGTCAGGCATTACTGGCCGCACCAACCCACCAGCAGGTAAATAAATGACGAAGAAAAAAGCGCGCAGCATGGCCGGATTGCCGTGGATTGCAGCCATGGCGTTTTTTATGCAGGCACTGGATGCCACCATCCTCAACACCGCACTTCCCGCTATTGCGCAAAGCCTCAACCGTTCCCCACTGGCAATGCAGTCCGCCATCATTAGCTACACCCTGACGGTTGCGATGTTGATCCCGGTTAGCGGCTGGCTGGCTGACCGCTTCGGCACCCGCAGAGTTTTCATGCTGGCCGTGACGCTGTTTACGCTCGGCTCTCTGGCCTGTGCGCTCTCCACATCCTTAACAGAGCTGGTGATCTTCCGCGTATTGCAGGGTATTGGCGGCGCGATGATGATGCCAGTGGCACGCCTTGCCTTGCTGCGAGCCTACCCTCGAAGTGAACTGCTTCCCGTGCTCAATTTTGTCACCATGCCGGGCCTGGTCGGTCCGATACTTGGCCCGGTGCTCGGCGGCGTGTTTGTCACATGGGCCAGCTGGCACTGGATCTTCCTGATTAATATTCCGATTGGCGTTGCGGGGCTGCTGTATGCCCGCAAATATATGCCGAACTTCACCACGCCAAGACGCAGTTTCGATATGGGTGGTTTTTTCCTGTTTGGCCTGAGCCTGGTGCTCTTCTCCAGCGGGATGGAGCTGTTTGGTGAGAAAATTGTGGCAACGTGGATTGCACTCTCCGTTATCCTCGCCGGCGTTCTGCTGTTTCTTCTCTATATACGTCATGCGCGCCGCCACCCGACACCGTTAATCTCCCTGGGGCTCTTTAACACCCGAACATTTTCCGTCGGGATCGCGGGCAACATTGCCTCGCGCCTGGGAACGGGTTGCGTACCGTTCCTGATGCCACTGATGCTCCAGGTCGGTTTCGGCTACCCGGCTCTGATTGCTGGCTGCATGATGGCACCCACGGCAATGGGCTCGATTCTGGCAAAATCAACCGTTACGCAAGTGCTGCGCTGGTTTGGCTATCGTAAGACGCTGGTTGGTGTGACGGTCTTTATCGGCCTGATGATTGCGCAGTTCTCGCTGCAATCCGCCTCTCTTCCCGTCTGGATGTTGATCCTGCCGCTGTTTGTACTGGGCATGGCGATGTCAACGCAGTTCACGTCGATGAACACCATCACCCTTGCCGATCTGACTGACGAGAACGCCAGTAGCGGCAACAGCGTGCTGGCCGTAACGCAACAGCTGTCGATCAGTTTAGGGGTTGCCGTGAGTGCAGCGGTACTGCGGTTTTATGAAGGTTTTGACAGTGCGAACACCGTTGAGCAGTTCCACTATACCTTTATTACCATGGGTGCGCTCACCGTGGTTTCGGCGCTGGTCTTTATGCTGTTAAAACCGAAAGACGGACGCAACCTGATCAAAGAACGCCACAAAACAAAGTCTAAACCGAACCCCGTTCCATCAGAACAGGAGTAAGCTGCAGACGTTGCTGCTGCAGTGTGGGCTGTGCCATCCGGTGGATCAACACATCGATGGCCAGTTCACCCAGTTCATCCTTCGGCTGATGGATCGTGGTCAGCGGGGGAGTCATGTAGCTGGCCAGTTCGATATCATCGTAACCAATTATCGCCATATCGTCCGGAACACGCAGTCCCGCCTGGTACAACGCCTTATAGGCCCCAAATGCCATGGCATCGTTACCAATAAAGACCGCCTGCGGGCGCTGGGCTTGCGCCAGCAATGTCTGCATCGCCTCGAAGCCGCCGTGAAATTCAAAATCACCGGTAATACGGTAACCTTCAGGAACAGAAAGCCCCGCCCGCGCCATTGCGGCAAGATACCCCTCCAGACGCAAACGCGCGGGGGTTTTGTCCAGGGGACCGGTAATGCAGGCAATGCGGGTATGGCCTTTATCGATCAGATACTGGGTGGCCATGTCGCCCCCCAGCAGAGAGTTATCCTGAATAAGATCGCTGGTGCCGTCGAACGGCGCCCAGTCCATCATCACCGTAGGGATAGAAGGGTAGCGCTGAATGATCTCTTTCGAGGGCTGATGCGTTTCGGTACAGAGCAGCAGTAACCCGTCGACGCGTTTTTGCATTAGCGTTTCCAGATTACGGTTCATGCGCTGCTCGTCCCCTTCGGTATTACACAGCACCAAACTGTAGCCACGCTCGAAGCAGCTGCGCTCCACGCCGCGAACCAGTTCAGAATAAAAGGGGTTGGTACTGGCGGTGATCAGCATACCGATGGTACGCGTCTGGTTCAGCTTGAGGCTGCGCGCCAGCGCCGACGGCGCATAGTTTAGCTCTTTAATGGCAGCGTCGACTTTCTCCCGAATCGCCTCGCTGACGAAGCGATCGTTATTAATCACGTGAGAGACTGTCGACGTAGAAACGCCCGCCAGGCGGGCGACATCTTTCATTGTGGCCAAGCGTTACCCCTGCTGACTTAAGATTTCATCGATCTCTTTACGCCACGGAACGGAAGGCTGGGCACCTTTGCGCGTAACGGCGATCGCCGCGGCAGCATGTGCGAAGCGGATCGCATCATCCAGGTTTTTGCCTTCCAGCAGCGCGGTCACCAGTGCACCATTGAAGGTGTCTCCCGCCGCGATGGTATCAATCGCTTTCACCTTAAAGCCCGGCACGCGACGGCCTTCGCCGTTTACGCTTGCCCACACCCCACGGCTGCCGAGGGTGATAATCACGGTACCAATGCCTTTGTCATGCAGCGCCCGCGCGGCACGCGCTGCGTCGTCATCATTTTCAACACGAATGCCCGTCAGTTTCTCGGCTTCCGTTTCGTTGGGTGTGATGATGTCCACCAGCGCCAACAATTCGTCTGATAATACACGGGCAGGCGCAGGATTAAGTACGACAGTGGTTTGATTTTCATGCGCTATTTTAGCGGCCGCCAGAACGCTTTCGACCGGCGATTCCAGCTGCATCAGTAACGCTTCAGCATTTGCGACACGCTCACGTTGCGCCTCAACACGCTCAGTGGTTAATGCAGCGTTAGCGCCAGCATGAATACCGATGACATTCTCACCTTCTGCGTTGACGAAAATCAGCGCCACACCGGTAGACTCCCCAGCAACTACGCTCACTGGCGCGATATCGATGTTATCGCCTGCCAGCTGCTTGCGGACACGCTCGCCGGTATCGTCATCACCCGTGCAGGCGATAAACGCGATATTCGCCCCACTGCGCCCCGCAGCAACGGCCTGGTTTGCACCTTTACCGCCAAATGCCACCTGATACTGGTTACCGGTGACGGTTTCGCCCGGCGTCGGGAATGATTCAAGGTTAAGAATGTGATCGGCATTGATACTGCCAAGGACGACGAGGTTGCCTGCGGTTTTCATGGTTGGGTTGTCCATCTGAGAGCGCCACCGGTGTTACCCGGTGGCGTATGCCACACTTTTCTTTATTGGTGTCCCTCAGGCAGCCAGCGACTGCCTGAATCGCCTTTTACTGCTTAATAACCAGTTTCAGGTCAACAGGGTATTTGGCCTGAACTTTTTCGCCCTTCAGCACTTTGTCAGCAGTCTGCACGCCAGTCGCGCCAATCTGCTCAGGCAGCTGAGCGATGGTTGCAGCCAGTTTGCCATCATTTACCGCTTTTTCACCATCCGGCGTGCCGTCAAATCCGACAACCATCACATCAGATTTACCGGCAGTCTGCAGGGCACGCAGCGCGCCCAGCGCCATTTCGTCGTTCTGTGCGAACACAGCCTGCACGTCAGGGTGGGCGGTCAGCAGGTTCTGCATGACGTTCAGACCTTTAGTACGGTCGAAGTCAGCTGGCTGGCTGGCCAGTACGTTGAATTTATGCGCTGCCACCGCCTGCTGGAAGCCTTCGCCGCGCTCGCGGGCGGCAGACGTACCGGCAATCCCCTGCAGTTCGATCACTTTCGCGCCTTCACCGGCTTTCTTCGCGATGTAGTCACCGGCGATTTTACCGCCCAGCACGTTGTCAGACGCGATATGGCTCACCACGTCACCTTTGGTTGCCTGACGGTCCAGGGTGATCACCGGGATTTTCGCCTGGTTTGCCATCTTAACGGCGTTACCGACGGCGTCAGAATCGGTTGGGTTGATCAGCAGGATTTTGGTGCCGCGAACGGTTAAGTCCTGAACGTTAGCCAGCTCTTTCGCCGGGTTGTTCTGGGAATCCAGCACCACCAGGTTGTAACCCAGTTTGTCTGCTTCTTTCTGCGCACCATCCTTCAGGGAGACAAAGAACGGGTTGTTTAGCGTAGAGATAACCAGCGCGATGGTGTCTTTCGCCATGGCGTTAGCACTTACGGTTGCGCTCAGCGCGACAGCAGAAACCAGGGTAGCCAGTTTTTTCATGTTCATATCTAAGATGTCCTGTAGTGTCGTCAGTTACTGTTTTTTGTTGTCTACCAGTACCGCCAGCAAAATCACCACTGCCTTAACGATCATCTGGTAATAGGAGGAAACACCTAACAAATTCAAACCATTATTCAGGAAACCAAGAATCAGTGCGCCGATCAATGTCCCAACAATGCGACCTTTACCGCCCGCAAGACTCGTACCACCCAGCACCACTGCCGCAATGGCATCCAGCTCATAACCCGTCCCCGCCGTTGGCTGCGCGGAGGAGAGGCGCGCCACTTCGATGATACCCGCCAGAGAAGCCAGCAGACCACACAGGGAGTAAACGATAACTTTGACTTTATTCACGCTAATCCCGGACAGACGCGTTGCCGCCTCGTTACCGCCCAGGGCATAGATATAACGACCCAGACGAGTGTGATGCAGCATGTACCACGCCGCCAGGAAGACGATAGCCATGATCCAGACCGGAGTAGGGATACCCAGCGGACGACCAATACCGAACCAGCCAAACAGATCGGCATTATCAGTAAAACCGGTATTCACCGGGCTGCCGTTGGTATAAACCATGGTCACACCGCGCAACAGCAGCATCATCACCAGCGTCGCGATGAACGCCTGGACGCGGCCTTTCGCCACAATCACGCCAGTCACAGCACCAATTGCCGCCCCTGCCGCCAGCGCTGCCGCCACGGCCACCAGCGCATTGACTTCAATTCCGACAAGGGAAGCGGCGATCGCACCGGTGAGCGCCAGCAAGGAACCGACGGACAGATCGATCCCTGAGGTCAAAATCACCAGCGTCATCCCGACCGCCATAATGGCGTTCACGGAGGTCTGCTGCAGAATGTTGAACAGGTTATTAACGGTGAAAAAGTTCGGGCTCATGGTCGACACAATCGCGATCAGCACCAGCAGGGCAATCAGCGATTTTTGTTCCATCAGCCATGCCTTTGTGAAATAACGGCGACCAGAGACAGCCTGGGTAGTCATCTTCTTACTCCTGATTCACGCGATTAAGCTTGCCCACAGCGGCAGCCATCAGAACTTCCTGGGTGGCCTGCTCGCGAGTGAATTCACCGCCGAGATGCCCTTCATGCATGACGATAATGCGATCGCTCATGCCTAATACTTCTGGCATCTCGGAAGAGACCAGAATGATGCTCAGCCCGTCGGCCTTGAACTGGTTAATCAGCTGATAGATCTCTTTCTTCGCCCCCACGTCTACGCCGCGGGTCGGCTCGTCGAGGATCAACACTTTCGGGCGCGTCATCAGCCCGCGCGCAATCGCCACTTTCTGCTGGTTCCCGCCGGACAACAGGCCGATGGCCTGCTCCATCGACGGGGTTTTGACGTTAAAGAGACGGATAAAATCGCTGACCGCCTGCTGTTCGTCTTTGTGTTTCAGCGTACCGCCGCTATGGCTGAAATAGCGCAGCGCGGTAAGCGACATGTTCTCTTTCACCGACATGCCGAGCACTAAGCCGTCGCGCTTGCGGTCTTCGGAGATATAGACGATGCCGTTCGCGAGGCCATCCTGCGGCGAACGGGTCACTACTTCACGACCGTCGAGAGTGACATACCCGCTGGTGCGCGGCAGCGCGCCGTAAAGCACTTTCATCAGCTCGGTACGGCCGGCGCCCATCAGGCCCGCCACGCCCAGGATTTCGCCCTGGCGCAGGGTAAAGGTCACGTCGTTCACACCCGGACCGCAGAGATTGTCCACCTTCAGGCGGATCTCGCCCGGCGCTTTATCCAGGTGCGGGTATTGATCTTCAAGTTTGCGTCCCACCATCATTTCGATGAGCGTATCTTCGGTCAGCGTGGCCACTTCGCGCTCGGCAATAAACTGCCCGTCGCGAAAGACGGTAACGTCATCGCAAATCTCGAAGATCTCTTTCATGCGGTGAGAAATATAGACAATCCCGCGGCCCTGCGATTTCAGCTCGCGGATGACGCGGAACAGGGATTCGGTTTCGGTATCCGTCAGGGCGTCGGTCGGCTCATCCATAATGATGACCTTCGACTCAAAGCTCAGCACCTTCGCGATTTCCACCATCTGCTGATCGCCGATAGAGAGATCGCCGACCAGACGGTCGCTCTTAAAGCGCAGGTTCAGCTTCGCCAGCAGTTTGTCCGCTTCGGCATACATGGTTTTCCAGTCGATTTTGCCAAACCGGTTCACAAATTCACGGCCAAGGAAGATGTTCTCCGCAATGGTAAGCTGCGGGATCAGGTTCAGCTCCTGGTGAATGATACCGATACCGGCTTCCTGGGAGGATTTCGGGCCGTTGAAGGTGGTCTCTTTACCCAGCCAGATGAGTGAACCAGCATCGCGTTGATAGATACCGGTCAGCACTTTCATCATGGTGGATTTGCCGGCGCCGTTCTCACCCACCAGCGCCATCACGCGCCCGGGATAGACGTTTAGCGCCGCACCGGAGAGGGCTTTTACGCCCGGGAACGATTTATCGATCCCTTTGAGTTGCAGTAATGCGTCCATGATGGCCTCAGAAGGTGACACCAGCACAGAGAATAATATTCGCATACGGGGAACACTCCCCGCTGCGAATCACCGCCTGACTGTCTGCGGTTTGTTGTTTAAATTGTTCGTGCGTTGTGTAACGAATTTCTATGGTGTTTCCCTGGTGTTGTTGCAGCTGCTCAAGGTGACTGAGCAACGTTTCGTGGAGTTGCGGATTATGTTGTTTGATTTCCGCGGCGAGAATGGCTGCCTCAACCTGCATCTCCGCGGTCACAACATCCAGTACCTGCATAAACGAGGGCACGCCCTGGGTTAATGCCATATCAATACGGGTTGTGCTGCGCGGAACCGGTAAGCCTGCATCGCAAACCACCAGCGTATCGGTATGCCCAAGACGGGAAATAACCGATGAGATTTCTGAGTTGAGAACCGTGCCTTTCTTCATTTTCTTGCTCCACTAGCGAAACGTTTCGCTGATATCAGTTTAGTCTTAAGAGTGTTCAGAAAACCACCGTGACGTAACAGATTTGTGATCAACGTCGAAACGTTTCGCTAAGTGAAATGGAGGGGGGGTAAATGCAAAACGGTAACCGTCAGGTTACCGTTTTTTATGTTTGCGCCCTCTCCCGTGGGAGAGGGTCGGGGTGAGGGCATCAGGCCGCACGAAGACTTAAATCTCGACCTGCGTTCCCAGCTCAATCACGCGGTTAGGCGGGATCTCGAACTGGTCAGGCGCACGCAGGGCGTTACGCTGCAGGATAAGGTACAGCTTGCCGCGCAGGCGCAGATACCACGGGCGTTTGCCGATGATCAGCGACTCGTGCGACATAAAGAATGACGTCTCCATCATCCGGCAACTCAGCCCTTCCAGACCACAGCGGTGGAATACCTCTTCCACGTTTGGCGTTTCACGCCAGCCGTAGCTCGCCACCACGCGCCAGAAGGTCGGTGACAACTGCTCGATCTGCACCCGGCGAACGTTGTGCACATACGGCGCATCTTCGGTGCGCAGCGTCAGCAGAATGACGCGTTCATGCAGGACCTTGTTGTGCTTGAGGTTATGCATCAACGCAAACGGGATCACGTTCAGGGCTCGAGACATGTATACCGCGGTACCCGGCACGCGAACCGGCGGTGATTTTTCCAGTGAAGCAATCATCGCCTCAAGAGAATTTCCGTGCTCATGCATACGGCGCAGCAGACGGAAACGCTCGCTCTTCCATGTGGTCATAACGATGAACATCACCAGACCCAGCGTCAGCGGCAGCCAGCCACCAGAAACAATCTTGTCGAGGTTTGCCGAGAACAGCGGCACGTCGATACAGAGGAAGCCCACCAGAATCATTGCCACAAGGAATTTATTCCAGTGCCAGTTTCGGTACGCCACCGTGGTGGAGAGCAGGGACGTCAGCACCATGGTTCCCGTTACGGCGATACCGTACGCCGCCGCCAGGTTGCTGGAGTGCTCGAAGCTGACGATCACAATTACTACCGCGAAATAGAGCAGCCAGTTAACGAACGGGATGTAGATCTGACCCGACTCCATCTCTGAGGTATGGATAATGCGCATCGGTGAGAGGTACCCCAGACGCACAGCCTGGCGCGTCAGCGAGAACACCCCGGAAATCACCGCCTGAGAGGCAATGACAGTCGCCAGCGTCGCCAGGATCAGCATCGGTACCAGCGCCCAGTCTGGCGCCAGCAGGAAGAACGGGTTCTTAATCGCTTCCGGGTTTTTGAGCAACAGCGCCCCCTGACCGAAATAGTTCAGCACCAGCGACGGCAGCACCACGATAAACCATGCCACACGGATAGGCAGTTTCCCAAAGTGCCCCATGTCGGCATACAGCGCTTCAACGCCGGTGATGGAGAGCACGACCGCCCCCAGCGCAACGAAGGAGACCACTTTATACTCGAGGAAGAAATGCACCGCCCAGTAGGGGTTCAGCGCATGCAGCACTTCCGGGTTAGCGATAATGCTGCGTAAACCAAGCGCTGCCAGGATCAGGAACCAGGCCAGCATAATCGGTGCGAACAGTTTCCCTACCAGCCCGGTACCGTGCTTCTGGATCACAAACAGCAGCGTCAGAACGATGATTGCCAGCGGAACCACCCACGTATCGAGCTGCGGCGCGATAATCTCCAGCCCCTCTATTGCCGAGAGCACCGAAATAGCCGGCGTTATCACCACTTCCCCGTAGAAGAAGCTGCCGCCAATCAGACCGATAATGACCAGCACAGAGGTCATTCTGGCCGAGGTGTTACGCCCGGCCAGCGACATCAACGTCAGGATCCCACCTTCACCTGCGTTATCCGCCCGCATCACGAAGGAGAGATATTTAACAGAAACCACCAGGATCAGCAGCCAGAAGATGAGGGACAGGAAGCCAAATACGGCATCGCGTTCAACACCAAAGCCAAACTGGCCGGACAAACATTCACGAAGCGTATAAAGTGGGCTGGTGCCGATATCACCGTAGACAACCCCGATCGCCGCAAGCGTTATTGCGGGTAATGATTGCTTATTATCAGTGCTCATAGACTAGTCTTTTCGTTTGAATAACAAATGTGTTCCTGGTCCCTTGGTCCACAAAAAGCGCACAGTATGCACGATTCGTTGCAAAATCGAACCCCTAAATGCAACCGCATTAATGTAGCGCAAAGAAAATTGCGCCGCACTTCAGTCTATTACCAGCCCTGACTGAAACGTCTATACTCGCTTCAATTGGCCGCCACGACGGCGAAAGGATGCAAAACTATTATGGCTCACTCACATTTATTAGCAGAAAGAATTTCCCGCCTCAGCAGCGCGCTGGAGAAAGGCCTTTTCGAGCGTAGCCACGCCATCCGCCTCTGTTTGCTGGCGGCGTTGAGCGGGGAAAGCGTGTTTCTGCTCGGCCCCCCAGGCATTGCCAAGAGCCTGATAGCCCGCAGGTTAAAGTTTGCTTTTCAGAATGCCCGCGCCTTCGAATACCTGATGACCCGATTCTCTACCCCTGAAGAAGTTTTCGGCCCGCTTTCCATCCAGGCGCTGAAAGATGAGGGGCGTTATCAGCGTTTGACCGAGGGGTATCTTCCGGAGGCGGAGATTGTTTTCCTCGATGAGATCTGGAAAGCGGGACCGGCGATTCTGAACACCCTGCTCACAGCGATAAACGAACGTCGGTTCCGCAACGGCGCCAGCGAAGAGAAAATCCCGATGCGCCTGCTGGTGGCCGCCTCAAACGAACTGCCTGAAGCCGACAGCAGCCTGGAAGCGCTGTATGACCGTATGCTGATCCGCCTGTGGCTGGACAAAGTGCAGGATAAATCCAATTTCCGTTCCATGCTGGTCAGCCAGCAGGATGAGAATGAAAACCCGGTTGCCCCTTCACTGCAGGTGACGGATGAGGAGTATCACCAGTGGCAGCAGGACATTGGCAAAATCAAACTGCCGGACGCGGTCTTTGAGCTGATCTACCTCCTGCGTCAGCAGCTCGATCTCCTTCCCTCGGCGCCCTACGTCTCCGATCGTCGCTGGAAAAAAGCAATCCGCCTGCTGCAGGCCAGCGCCCTGTTCAGCGGGCGTGATGCCGTTGCGCCCATCGACCTGATCCTGCTGAAAGATTGCCTCTGGCACGATGCAGAAGGCATGAACCTGATGCAGCAGCAGCTTGAGGTTTTGATGACCGGACACGCCTGGGGGCAGCAGGCGATGCTCAACCAGCTGGGGGCCATCGCCCAGCGGCGCATTCAGCTCCAGCAGCAGCAAAGCGATAAAACCGCGCTGAAGGTGAATCGTCTGGGGGGAATGTTCGCCCGTAAACCGCACTATGAGTTACCCGCTGAACTGACCAGCCCGACGCTGACGCTGTTGCTTCAGCAGCCGCTCAAGCTGCATGACATGCAGGTCGTGCACATTACGCTTGAGCGTGAGGCGCTGGCCCAGTGGCTGGATAAGGGCGGAGAGATCCGGGGAAAACTCAACGGCATCGGTTTCGCGCAGCCGCTTAATATGGAAGTGGACAGTAGCCAGCACCTGGTGATCCGCGACGTCAGCCTGCAGGGATCGCGTCTTGCGCTTCCTGGCACCGCCTCAGACAGCGTTCCTGAAGAGATTAAGCAGCAGCTGGAAGCGCTGGATACAGAATGGCACCAGCAGCACACCCGCTTCAGCGAGCAGCAAAAATGCCTCTTTATTCATAGCGACTGGTTAGGTCGCATCGAAGCCAGCCTGCAGGATGTCAGCGCGCAGATCAAACAGGCGCGTCAATGCTAACTCTGGATACGCTTAACGTCATGCTGGCCGTCAGCGAGGAAGGGTTGATCGAAGAGGTGGTAATTACCCTTCTGGCTTCGCCGCAGCTGGCAGCCTTCTTTGAAAAATTTCCGAAGCTTAAAAAAGCGATGACGGACGATCTCCCACGCTGGCGGGAAAACCTGCGCCAGCGGTTTAAAGAGACCGAAGTGCCTCCTGAGTTAACGGAAGAGGTAGCCTGTTACCAGCAGTGCCAGCGGCTCTCCACGTCGCAGTTTATCGTTCAGCTCCCGCAAACCCTGACGCTGCTCGATAACGTTCACTCGCCGTTCGCCAGCCAGGCCCGGGCGCTGGTCACGGATAACGCCACCTTTACCCCTGCGCTGCACACGCTCTTTTTACAGCGCTGGCGCCTCAGCCTGGTGGTACAGGCCACAACCCTCAACCAGCAGTTGCTGGATGAAGAGCGTGAGCAACTGCTCAGCGAAGTGCAGGAACGCATGACCTTAAGCGGCCAGCTGGAGCAGGTGCTGGTGGAAAATGAGAACGCCGCCGGACGACTCTGGGATATGAGCGCCGGTCAGCTGCGGCGCGGGGACTATCAGCTGATCGTCAGGTACGGGGATTTTCTGGCGCAGCAGCCCGAGCTGATGAAGCTTGCAGAACAGCTGGGCCGCTCCAGGGAGGCAAAATCGGTCCCAAAGAAAGATGCCCCAATGGAAACTTTCCGCACCCTGGTGCGCGAACCGGCTACCGTGCCCGAACAGGTCGACGGGCTCCAGCAGAGCGATGACATTTTACGTCTGCTGCCGACGGAGCTGAGCACACTCGGGATGACCGAGCTGGAGTATGAATTTTACCGTCGGCTGGTGGAAAAGCAGCTGCTTACCTATCGCCTGCACGGCGAAGCCTGGCGTGAGAAAGTCAGCCAGCGGCCGGTCGTTCATCAGGATTTTGATGAACAGCCGCGCGGGCCATTCATTGTTTGCGTGGATACATCCGGATCGATGGGCGGGTTTAACGAGCAGTGTGCGAAGGCGTTCTGTCTGGCACTGATGCGCGTGGCGCTGGCCGATCGCCGTCGCTGCTTCATCATGCTTTTCTCCAGCGAAGTGGTGGGTTATGAACTGACGAACCAGCAGGGGCTCGAACAGGCGATCCGCTTTTTAAGCCAGCGTTTTCGCGGCGGTACCGATCTGGCCAGCTGTTTTCGCAGCATTGTGGAACGCATGCAGGGTGGCGACTGGTACGACGCTGACGCGGTGGTGATTTCTGATTTTATTGCCCAGCGGCTGCCGGATGATGTGGTCAGTAAAGTGAAGGTGTTGCAGCGGGTACATCAGCATCGTTTCCACGCGGTGGCTATGTCCGCCCATGGAAAACCCGGCATCATGCGCATCTTCGATCATATCTGGCGCTTTGATACCGGGTTACGTAGCCGCCTGCTCAGACGCTGGCAGCGTTAATTACAGAAGAGAGCCGACGCTTTCGCGTACCTGCTGCGGCCAGACCCCGCACTGAACCTGACCGATATGCGGCAACTGAAGCAGCAGCATAGTCAGGCGGGACTGGCCAATACCGCCGCCGATGGTCTGCGGCATTTCGCCACGCAGCAGCGCCTGATGCCACTCTAATGTGAGACGATCTTCATCACCGGTCACCGCCAGCTGGCGCTTGAGCGCGTCAGCATCCACGCGGATCCCCATAGAAGAGAGCTCGAACGCGTCTTCCAGCACCGGGTTCCAGACCAGAATATCGCCGTTCAGACCAGCATAGTCGCGCTCGCCCGGGGTGCTCCAGTCATCATAATCCGGCGCACGCACGTCGTGGCGTTTACCATCAGACAGTTTGCCACCGATACCGATAAGGAACACTGCACCCAGCTCTTTGGCGATCGCCCGTTCACGGCCTTTGGCATCCAGATCCGGGAAACGGCTCAGCAGTTCCTGGCTGTGAACAAAGTGGATCGACTCCGGCAGAAACGGTGCCAGACCAAACTCTTTGCTTACGGCCGCTTCGGTGGCTTTGATCCCGGCATAGATCGCTTCAACGGTAGATTTCAGCGTCCCCACGTGACGCTCGCCATCCCCCATGACGCGTTCCCAGTCCCACTGGTCAACGTACACGGAATGAATGGGAGACAGGCGGTCTTCATCGGGACGAAGGGCTTTCATATGCGTGTAGAGCCCTTCGCCCGCGCTGAAGTCGTGTTGTCCCAGGGTTTGACGCTTCCATTTCGCAAGGGAATGAACCACTTCGAACTGGGCATCTGGCAGTGTTTTCACTTTTACCTGTACCGCTTTTTCGCATCCAGAGAGGTTATCCTGGGTCCCGTCACCCACGCGGCTAAGGATTGGAGCCTGGACTTCAATCAGCCCAAGCTTCTCTTCCAGCTGGCGGGAAAAATGGGATTTAACGAAACTGATCTGGCGTTGTTTTGCGATATAAGCGGTTTTCATTATTTATACTCCTGCGTCCTGTTGGTATTGATTAAGCAACAGAAATGCCACCTGATTCAATAACCCATCAACAAAAAGCCCACTTCACTTTTGATTCGTCAAAATAAGACGCTAGAATAGAGGGAATCATTAATCTTCATAAGAAAAAGCTATGGAAAATTATCAGATCGACAATCTCGACCGCGGCATTCTGGAGGCGCTAATGGCCAATGCCCGTACCGCCTACGCCGAACTGGCGAAACAGTTTGGCGTCAGCCCCGGCACCATTCACGTTCGCGTAGAAAAGATGAAGCAGGCGGGCATCATTACCGGTGCGCGTATTGACGTCAGCCCTAAGCAGCTGGGTTATGACGTGTGCTGTTTCATTGGCATTATTCTTAAAAGCGCCAAAGACTATCCTTCTGCACTGGCGAAGCTGAACGCGCTGGATGAAGTCACCGAGGCCTACTACACCACCGGGCACTACAGCATCTTTATTAAAGTCATGTGCCGATCCATCGATGCCCTCCAGCAGGTACTTATCAACAAGATCCAAACAATCGATGAAATTCAGTCCACCGAGACACTGATCTCCCTGCAAAACCCGATCATGCGTACCATCCGCCCGTGATCGGGCAAATTCATTCCCACATTTTCCACAGGTAGATCCCAGCTCGTTCACAGCGTACAATGGCCCTCTCTTTATCTGAGCGAGCGATCAATGGCGGACATTACCCTTATCAGCGGCAGCACCCTTGGTGGTGCGGAATACGTAGCGGAACATCTGGCTGAAAAGCTGGAAGATGCGGGCTTTTCCACACAAACCCTGCACGGCCCGTTGCTTGAAGATCTCCCGACTGACGGGGTCTGGCTGCTGATTACCTCCACGCACGGCGCGGGCGATCTGCCGGATAACCTGCAACCTTTATATGACGAACTGCTGGAACAACAGCCTGACCTGTCAAACGTCCGTTTTGGCGCAGTGGGGATCGGCAGCCGTGAATATGACACTTTTTGCGGGGCTATCGAGAAAGTTGAAGCCGCTGTTACCGCTTGTGGGGCAAAACAGTTGGGTGAAACCCTCAAGATCAACATCCTCGATCATGACATTCCGGAAGATCCGGCAGAGATCTGGCTCGCGGAATGGAAAAATTTACTCAAAAACGATTAAAGATCGTGCGAACGGATGTGGATAACTCTGGTTAAAAGCTCGTATTAACCCGTAGTTATCCAAAGAACAACCGTAACGTCGATTTTGACCTGTGTATAAAGTCGCGATCTGATCCCAGCTTATACTGGCCAAGATCACCGATCATTCACAGCAAACGATCCTTTCTAACTGCATGATCTTCTTTATGAGATCGGACTTATCCACACAGGTTCGCGATCCTAATAAGAGATCACAATAGAACAGATCTCTAAATAAAAAGATCTTCTTTTTAATAGCCCAGGATCCCAATGCTTTCTCGAAAGACTAAAGTTGAGTAGAATCCACGGCCCGGGCTTCAATCCATTTTCATACCGCTTTACGCGAGGCAGACCACCATGTTTTATCAGGATCCTTTTGACGTCATCATCATTGGCGGGGGTCACGCAGGCACTGAGGCCGCAATGGCCGCAGCGCGTATGGGTCAGCAGACCCTGCTTTTGACACACAATATCGACACGCTGGGACAAATGTCCTGTAATCCGGCGATTGGCGGCATTGGGAAAGGACACCTGGTAAAAGAAGTGGATGCACTTGGCGGCCTGATGGCGAAAGCGATCGATCATGCAGGCATCCAGTTTAGGATACTAAACGCGAGCAAAGGTCCCGCTGTGCGCGCGACCCGTGCTCAGGCAGACCGCGTGCTCTACCGTCAGGCGGTACGTACTGCCCTGGAGAACCAGCCGAATCTGATGATCTTCCAGCAGGCGGTTGAAGATCTTATCGTCGAGAACGATCGCGTCGTTGGCGCGGTGACCCAGATGGGCCTCAAATTCCGCGCGAAAGCCGTGGTGTTGACCGTGGGGACATTCCTTGATGGTAAAATACATATCGGTCTGGATAACTACAGCGGTGGCCGTGCCGGCGATCCGCCCTCTATCCCGCTGTCTCGCCGTCTGCGTGAACTGCCGCTGCGCGTCAGTCGCCTGAAAACCGGTACGCCTCCGCGTATTGATGCGCGCACCATTGATTTTAGCGTGCTGGCGCAACAGCACGGTGATAACCCAATGCCGGTCTTCTCGTTTATGGGCAATGCGGCGCAGCATCCGCAACAGGTCCCGTGCTACATCACGCACACCAACGAGAAAACCCACGATGTGATCCGCAATAACCTCGATCGCAGCCCAATGTATGCCGGCGTGATCGAAGGGATCGGCCCGCGCTACTGCCCGTCGATCGAAGACAAAGTGATGCGCTTCGCCGATCGTAACCAGCATCAGATCTTCCTTGAACCTGAAGGGCTCACCTCGAACGAAATTTACCCGAACGGTATTTCCACCAGCCTGCCATTCGATGTTCAGATGCAAATTGTTCGTTCAATGCAGGGGATGGAGAACGCAAAAATCGTTCGCCCTGGCTACGCTATTGAGTACGATTTCTTCGATCCACGTGACCTGAAGCCAACCCTGGAGAGCAAATTCATCCACGGTCTGTTCTTTGCGGGCCAGATTAACGGTACCACCGGTTACGAAGAAGCGGCGGCACAGGGCCTGCTTGCCGGTCTGAACGCTGCACGTTTCTCAGCCGAGAAAGAGGGTTGGGCGCCAGGCCGTTCTCAGGCCTATCTGGGCGTGCTGGTTGACGACCTCTGCACCCTGGGTACCAAAGAGCCGTACCGTATGTTTACTTCTCGCGCGGAATATCGCCTGATGCTGCGTGAAGATAACGCCGACCTGCGTCTGACCGAAATCGGCCGTGAGCTGGGTCTGGTGGATGACGAACGCTGGGCACGCTTCAACGAGAAACTGGAGCGTATCGAGCAGGAACGTCAGCGCCTGAAAACGACATGGGTTAATCCGCAGGCGGAAACAGCAGCTGAAGTGAACGCTCACTTAACTGCGCCGCTCTCTCGCGAAGCCAGCGGCGAAGATCTGCTGCGTCGCCCGGAAGTGACCTATGAAAATCTGGTGAAACTCACCGCGTTTGCGCCAGGCCTGGAAGACGCTGAAGCGGCAGAGCAGGTTGAAATCCAGGTGAAATACGAAGGTTACATCGCGCGTCAGCAGGATGAGATTGAAAAACAGCAGCGTAACGAAAATACGCTTCTGCCGGAAATGCTGGACTACCGTCAGGTGACAGGCCTTTCCAACGAAGTGATCGCCAAGCTGAACGATCATAAGCCGGTGTCGATCGGCCAGGCATCCCGTATTTCCGGTGTCACCCCCGCCGCGATTTCGATCCTGCTGGTGTGGCTGAAAAAGCAGGGCATGCTGCGCCGCAGCGCGTAACGTTTGAAAATCGCCCGGTGGCGCTGCGCTTACCGGGCCTACTGAACCCGTAGGGCGGGTTAGCGAAGCGCCACCCGCCAGTTAGCATCTCAACAGGTATTCACCGTGCTCAATAAACTCTCTCGTCTGCTGGATCAGGCAGGTATTTCGCTCACCGATCACCAGAAAACTCAGCTGGTGGCCTATGTCGATATGCTGAACAAATGGAACAAAGCGTACAATCTGACGTCTGTTCGGGACCCTAACGAGATGCTGGTTCGCCATATTCTCGACAGCATCGTGGTGGCGCCGTATCTGAACGGTGAGCGTTTTATCGATGTGGGCACGGGCCCGGGTCTGCCGGGGATTCCGCTGTCGATTGTTCGTCCTGATAGCCATTTCACGCTACTGGACAGCCTTGGCAAGCGCGTGCGCTTTTTACGTCAGGTACAGCATGAGCTGAAGCTTGAGAACATCACGCCCGTGCAGAGCAGGGTAGAGGAGTTCCCGGCGGAGCCGCCGTTTGACGGGGTTATCAGCCGTGCCTTTGCTTCTCTTAATGACATGGTGAGCTGGTGTAAGCACTTACCGGCAGAGCATGGCCGTTTTTATGCGCTGAAAGGACAGTTACCTGGCGAGGAAATTGAACAGCTTCCGGACGGTTTTGCGGTCGAGTCTATTGAGAAATTACACATTCCTCAGCTCGAAGGTGAGCGTCATCTGGTGATAATTAAGCCAAACAATTTTTAAAAAATTAATAAAAAATGTGGAATTTGTGCTGTTCTGACCATGTTAAAAAACAGCACAAGTCATGGGGATTTATCGGTGAGCCGTTAACCTCTTTTTCACTAAGGTTTTTCTTACGGTTAACGTGGCGGCGGTTATTTTCCGTGAAGATAGTCATCTGTGAAAATATAAGTCTGCTAAAAGTGGAAGGCAGTAACCAGAACGCAATGTTAATTATTTATTAAGAATGTCAATAAAAGGTTTTTATTGTGTACCGGGCTGTTTTGAAAATAGTTACGGTGTTTTGCGTTTAATTTCATAAAGATAAATTTTCACGATTTGCGCCTTTGATAAATACAACCTTATCGCAAATGTGTGTTTTGTGATCCCGTGCACGCTTTATCGCCAACGTTTTCGCGCTGTTTGCAGTTTTGGTCGAAGGTTGGTGCTTTGCGCGAAAGTTAAAAAATAGCGGTGGGGAAAAATATTTAAACATTTATTCACCTTTTCGCTACTTAATGTTTGAAATCACGGGTGCGCACCGTATAATTTGACCGCTTTTTGATGCTTGACTCTGAGCCTTAAAGGACGTTTTATACGACACGCGGCATACCTCGAAGGGAGCAGGAGTAAAAACGTGATGTCTGTGTCGCTCTTGAGTAGAAACGTTGCTCGTAAGCTTCTGTTCATTCAGTTTCTGGCTGTGATAGCAAGTGGACTGCTGTTTAGCCTCAAAGACCCCTTCTGGGGCATCTCCGCCGTGTGCGGGGGTTTGGCGGTTGTGCTGCCAAACGTGTTGTTTATGATTTTTGCCTGGCGTCATCAGGCGCATACACCCGCCAAAGGCCGCGTGGCCTGGTCCTTCGCCCTCGGCGAAGTGTGTAAGGTGTTGCTGACCTTTGCTCTACTGGTGATGGCGCTGGCGGTTTTGAAAGTGGTCTTCATGCCGCTGATAGCAACGTGGGTTTTGGTGCTGGTGGTACAAGTTCTGGCTCCAGCTGTAATCAATAACAAAGGGTAAAAGGCATCATGGCTTCAGAAAATATGACGCCGCAGGATTACATAGGTCACCATCTGAATAACCTTCAGCTGGACCTGCGTACATTCTCGCTGGTGGATCCACATAACCCCCCGGCCACCTTCTGGACGATCAACATCGACTCCATGTTCTTCTCGGTGGTTTTGGGTCTTCTGTTCCTGGCCATGTTCCGCGGTGTTGCTAAAAGAGCGACCAGCGGTGTACCAGGGAAATTCCAGACATTCATCGAAATGATCATCGGCTTCGTCCATGGCAGCGTGAAAGACATGTACCATGGTAAGAGCAAGCTGATTGCTCCGCTGGCCCTGACCGTGTTCGTTTGGGTCTTCCTGATGAACCTGATGGACCTTCTGCCTATCGATTTCCTGCCGTGGATTGGCGAGCATGTCTTCGGTCTGCCTGCTCTGCGTGTGGTTCCGTCTGCTGACGTGAACATCACCCTGTCGATGGCGCTGGGCGTGTTTATCCTGATTCTTTTCTACAGCATCAAAATGAAAGGCGTAAGCGGCTTTGTGAAAGAGCTTACCTTGCAGCCGTTCAACCACTGGGCGTTTATTCCGGTCAACCTGATCCTGGAAGGCGTTAGCCTGCTGTCCAAACCTGTTTCACTGGGTCTGCGACTGTTCGGCAACATGTATGCGGGTGAGCTGATTTTCATTCTGATCGCGGGTCTTCTGCCGTGGTGGTCACAGTGGGTTCTGAATGTGCCGTGGGCCATTTTCCACATCCTGATCATTACGCTGCAAGCCTTTATCTTCATGGTTCTGACGATCGTCTATCTGTCGATGGCGTCTGAAGAGCACTGATTTTTTACCAACACTACTACGTTTTAATTGAAACAAACTGGAGACTGTCATGGAAAACCTGAATATGGATCTGCTGTACATGGCTGCCGCTGTGATGATGGGTCTGGCGGCTATCGGTGCTGCGATCGGTATCGGCATCCTCGGGGGCAAATTCCTGGAAGGCGCTGCGCGTCAACCTGATCTGATTCCTCTGCTGCGTACTCAGTTCTTTATCGTTATGGGTCTGGTGGATGCTATCCCAATGATCGCTGTAGGTCTGGGTCTGTACGTGATGTTTGCTGTCGCGTAGTAGTAGTTTTAAAACCCTAAGCCACAGAAATTAAAGAGGTATTGTGCTGTGAACATGAACGCAACAATCCTCGGCCAGGCCATCGCGTTTATTCTCTTTGTCTGGTTCTGCATGAAGTATGTATGGCCGCCTTTAATGGCTGCCATCGAAAAACGTCAGAAAGAAATTGCTGACGGTCTGGCTTCTGCAGAACGCGCTAAGAAAGATTTGGACCTTGCACAGGCCAACGCGACAGACCAGCTGAAAAAAGCGAAAGCGGAAGCTCAGGTTATCATCGAACAGGCTAACAAACGCCGTTCGCAGATCCTGGACGAAGCCAAAGCTGAAGCAGAACAGGAACGTACTAAGATCGTGACACAGGCTCAGGCTGAAATTGAAGCTGAGCGTAAACGTGCTCGTGAAGAACTGCGTAAGCAGGTTGCGATTCTGGCTGTTGCTGGCGCCGAGAAGATCATCGAACGTTCCGTGGATGAAGCTGCTAACAGCGACATCGTGGACAAACTTGTCGCTGAACTGTAAGGAGGGAGGGGCTGATGTCTGAATTTGTTACGGTAGCTCGCCCCTACGCCAAAGCAGCTTTTGACTTTGCTGTCGAACACCAAAATGTCGATCGCTGGCAGAATATGCTGGCGTTTGCCGCTGAGGTGACGAAAAACGAACAAATGGCCGAGTTGCTTTCCGGTGCGTTAGCACCTGAAACTCTCGCCGCGTCGTTTATCGCCGTGTGCGGAGAGCAACTGGATGCCAACGGCCAGAACCTGATCAAGGTGATGGCAGAAAATGGTCGTCTCCGTGTGCTCCCGGATGTTCTCGAGCAGTTTGAGCACTTACGTGCCCTTAGTGAAGCTACCGCTGAAGTTGAAGTCACTTCTGCGACTGAACTGAGTCATGAACAGCTTGCGAAAATTACCGCCGCGATGGAAAAACGTCTGTCACGCAAAGTTAAGCTGAATTGCAAAATCGATAAGTCTGTAATGGCAGGCGTAATCATCCGCTCGGGTGATATGGTCATTGATGGCAGCGTACGCGGCCGTCTTGAGCGCCTTGCAGACGTCTTGCAGTCTTAAGGGGACTGGAGCATGCAACTGAATTCCACCGAAATCAGCGAACTGATCAAGCAGCGCATTGCTCAGTTCAATGTTGTGAGCGAAGCTCACAACGAAGGTACTATTGTTTCTGTAAGTGACGGTGTTATCCGCATCCACGGCCTGGCCGATTGTATGCAGGGTGAGATGATTTCCCTGCCGGGTAACCGTTACGCTATCGCACTGAACCTGGAGCGCGACTCCGTAGGTGCCGTTGTGATGGGTCCATACGCTGACCTCGCCGAAGGCATGAAGGTTAAGTGTACTGGCCGTATTCTGGAAGTGCCGGTTGGCCGTGGCCTGCTGGGTCGCGTTGTTAACACCCTGGGTGCGCCAATCGACGGTAAAGGTCCGGTTGAGCACGATGGCTTCTCCCCAATCGAAGTTATCGCACCAGGCGTTATCGACCGTCAGTCCGTAGATCAGCCTGTTCAGACAGGTTATAAGTCCGTTGATGCCATGATCCCAATCGGTCGTGGTCAGCGTGAACTGATCATCGGTGACCGTCAGACCGGTAAAACCGCGATGGCAATCGACGCCATCATCAACCAGCGTGATTCCGGCATCAAATGTGTGTACGTGGCCATCGGCCAGAAAGCGTCCACCATTTCTAACGTGGTTCGTAAACTGGAAGAGCACGGCGCACTGGCTAACACCATTGTTGTTGTGGCGACTGCTTCTGAATCTGCTGCACTGCAATACCTGGCTCCATACGCCGGTTGCGCAATGGGCGAATACTTCCGTGACCGCGGTGAAGATGCGCTGATCGTATACGATGACCTGTCTAAACAGGCTGTTGCTTATCGTCAGGTTTCCCTGCTGCTCCGTCGTCCACCTGGACGTGAAGCGTTCCCTGGCGACGTATTCTACCTCCACTCTCGTCTGCTGGAGCGTGCTTCCCGCGTTAACGCGGAATACGTCGAGAACTTCACCAAAGGTGAAGTGAAGGGTAAAACGGGCTCTCTGACCGCGCTGCCGATCATTGAAACCCAGGCGGGTGACGTTTCTGCGTTCGTTCCGACCAACGTAATCTCCATTACCGATGGTCAGATCTTCCTGGAAACCAACCTGTTTAACTCCGGTATTCGTCCGGCAGTTAACCCGGGTATCTCCGTATCCCGTGTTGGTGGTGCTGCTCAGACCAAGATCATCAAGAAACTGTCCGGTGGTATCCGTACCGCGCTGGCACAGTATCGTGAACTGGCTGCGTTCTCTCAGTTCGCATCCGATCTGGACGAAGCAACCCGTAAACAGCTGAGCCACGGTCAGAAAGTGACCGAGCTGCTGAAGCAGAAACAGTACGCACCAATGTCTGTTGCTCAGCAGGGCCTGGTACTGTTCGCGGCTGAACGCGGTTACCTCGAAGATGTGGAACTGGCGAAAATCGGTAGCTTCGAAGCCGCTCTGCTGGCTTACGCTGACCGTGATCACGCTCCGCTGATGCAAGAGATCAACCAGACCGGTGGCTATAACGACGAAATCGAAGGCAAGCTGAAAGCTATCCTCGATTCCTTCAAAGCAACCCAATCCTGGTAATCGTCCGGCGGCTTGTCTCAGGACAAGCCGCCTGGCATTGAGGAGAAGCTCATGGCCGGCGCAAAAGAGATACGTAGTAAGATCGCAAGCGTCCAGAACACGCAAAAGATCACTAAAGCGATGGAGATGGTCGCCGCTTCCAAAATGCGTAAATCGCAGGATCGCATGGCGGCCAGCCGTCCTTATGCAGAAACCATGCGCAAAGTGATTGGTCACCTTGCAAACGGTAATCTGGAATATAAGCACCCTTACCTGGAAGAACGCGACGTTAAGCGCGTGGGCTACCTGGTGGTGTCGACCGACCGTGGTCTGTGTGGCGGCTTGAACATTAACCTGTTCAAAAAACTGCTGGCGGATATGAAAGCATGGTCTGAAAAAGGCGTTCAGTGCGATCTCGCATTGATCGGCTCTAAAGGCGTCTCTTTCTTTAACTCCGTTGGTGGCAACATTGTCGCTCAGGTGACCGGTATGGGTGATAACCCGTCCCTGTCCGAACTGATCGGCCCGGTTAAAGTGATGTTGCAGGCTTATGATGAAGGCCGTCTGGACAGACTGTACGTTGTCAGCAACAAATTCATTAACACCATGTCTCAGGTTCCAACGCTCACTCAGATGCTGCCGTTACCGGCATCAGAAGATGACGAGCTGAAGCAAAAAGCCTGGGATTACCTGTATGAACCCGATCCGAAACCGCTGCTGGATACCCTGCTGCGTCGTTACGTTGAATCACAGGTTTATCAGGGCGTTGTAGAAAACCTGGCCAGCGAGCAGGCCGCACGAATGGTGGCGATGAAAGCCGCGACCGATAATGGCGGCAGCCTGATTAAAGAGCTGCAGTTGGTTTACAACAAAGCTCGTCAGGCCAGCATTACTCAGGAACTCACCGAGATCGTCTCGGGGGCCGCCGCGGTTTAACCAGGTTTACGAATTACGTAGAGGATTCAAGATGGCTACTGGAAAGATTGTCCAGGTAATCGGCGCCGTGGTGGACGTCGAGTTCCCTCAGGACGCCGTACCACGCGTGTACGACGCGCTTGAGGTACAGAATGGTAACGAGAGCCTGGTGCTGGAAGTTCAGCAGCAGCTCGGCGGCGGTATCGTGCGTACCATCGCGATGGGTTCTTCCGACGGTCTGCGTCGTGGTCTGGAAGTAAAAGACCTTGAGCATCCGATCGAAGTACCGGTAGGTAAAGCAACACTGGGTCGTATCATGAACGTATTGGGTCAACCAATCGACATGAAAGGCGACATCGGTGAAGAAGAGCGTTGGGCTATCCACCGCGCGGCACCTTCCTACGAAGAGCTGTCCAGCTCTCAGGAACTGCTGGAAACCGGCATCAAAGTTATCGACCTGATGTGTCCGTTTGCGAAGGGCGGTAAAGTGGGTCTGTTCGGTGGTGCGGGTGTAGGTAAAACCGTAAACATGATGGAGCTGATCCGTAACATCGCGATCGAGCACTCCGGTTACTCCGTATTTGCGGGCGTAGGTGAACGTACTCGTGAGGGTAACGACTTCTACCACGAAATGACCGACTCCAACGTTCTGGACAAAGTATCCCTGGTTTACGGTCAGATGAACGAGCCACCAGGAAACCGTCTGCGCGTTGCGCTGACTGGCCTGACAATGGCTGAGAAGTTCCGTGACGAAGGCCGTGACGTTCTGCTGTTCGTCGATAACATCTATCGTTACACCCTGGCCGGTACGGAAGTATCTGCACTGCTGGGTCGTATGCCTTCAGCGGTAGGTTATCAGCCGACTCTGGCGGAAGAGATGGGTGTTCTTCAGGAACGTATCACCTCTACCAAAACCGGTTCTATCACCTCCGTTCAGGCGGTATACGTACCTGCGGATGACTTGACTGACCCATCTCCAGCCACCACCTTTGCGCACTTAGATGCAACCGTGGTACTGAGCCGTCAGATCGCGTCTCTGGGTATCTACCCGGCCGTTGACCCGCTGGACTCCACCAGCCGTCAGCTGGATCCACTGGTTGTTGGTCAGGAACACTACGACACCGCGCGTGGCGTACAGTCCCTGCTGCAGCGTTACCAGGAACTGAAAGACATCATCGCCATCCTGGGTATGGATGAACTGTCTGAAGAAGACAAACTGGTGGTAGCACGTGCGCGTAAGATCCAGCGCTTCCTGTCCCAGCCGTTCTTCGTTGCGGAAGTATTCACCGGTTCTCCAGGTAAATACGTTTCCCTGAAAGACACCATCCGTGGCTTTAAAGGCATCATGGAAGGCGAATACGATCACCTGCCAGAGCAGGCGTTCTACATGGTTGGTTCCATCGAAGAAGCTGTGGAAAAAGCCAAAAAACTTTAACGCCTTAATCGGAGGGTGATATGGCAATGACTTACCACCTGGACGTCGTCAGCGCAGAGCAACAAATGTTCTCTGGTCTGGTCGAGAAAATCCAGGTAACGGGTAGTGAAGGTGAGCTGGGTATTTTCCCGGGTCACGCACCGCTGCTCACCGCCATTAAGCCTGGTATGATCCGCATCGTTAAACAGTTCGGTCACGAAGAGTTTATCTATCTGTCCGGCGGCATTCTTGAAGTGCAGCCTGGCAGTGTGACCGTTCTGGCCGATACCGCTATTCGTGGCCAGGATCTCGACGAAGCGCGAGCCCTGGAATCGAAGCGTAAGGCTGAAGAGCACATTAGCAGCTCTCATGGTGACGTGGATTACGCTCAGGCGTCTGCGGAGCTGGCCAAAGCGATCGCGAAACTGCGCGTTATCGAGTTGACCAAAAAAGCGATGTAACACCGGCTTGAAAAGCACAAAAGCCAGTCTGGATCCCAGGCTGGCTTTTTTTTTGGCGCTTAATTCATGATGAAAAAGATGTAGAATTTTAAGCATCAAACGTTTTTACTTCTCACTCAAACTACCGTCAGGATGCGTATGTCAAACAGTGCGATGAGCGTGGTGATCCTTGCCGCAGGCAAAGGTACCCGCATGTATTCCGATCTGCCTAAAGTGCTTCATACACTGGCAGGAAAGCCAATGGTGCAGCATGTTATTGATGCCGCTAATGAATTGGGCGCCCGTCAGGTTCACCTGGTCTACGGCCACGGTGGCGATCTGCTTAAAAAGACGCTAAGCGACGACAAGCTCAACTGGGTACTTCAGGCTGAACAGCTGGGTACTGGTCATGCAATGCAGCAGGCCGCACCTTTCTTTGCGGATGACGAAGACATTCTGATGCTGTACGGCGACGTCCCGCTGATCGCTACCGATACGCTGACGCGTCTGCGCGATGCCAAACCGCAAGGCGGTATTGGTTTGTTAACCGTCGTGCTGGACGATCCAACCGGCTACGGTCGAATTACCCGTGAAAACGGCAACGTAACGGGGATCGTTGAACACAAAGATGCCAGCGACGAACAGCGCGAGATTCAGGAGATCAACACCGGTATCCTGATTGCTAATGGTGCTGATTTAAAACGCTGGTTGTCGAAACTCAACAACAACAACGCGCAGGGTGAATACTACATCACCGACATCATTGCGATGGCGTACCAGGAAGGGCGCGAGATTGTGGCGGTACAACCGGCACGTATCAGCGAAACCGAAGGGGTGAACAACCGTCTTCAACTTTCCCGTCTTGAGCGCGTTTATCAGTCCGAACAGGCCGAGAAACTCCTTCTGGCTGGCGTGATGCTGCGCGATCCGGCACGTTTCGACCTGCGTGGCACGTTATCTCACGGGCGCGACGTTGAAATTGATACTAACGTTATCCTGGAAGGTCATGTCACGCTGGGCAACCGCGTCAAAATTGGTGCTGGCTGCGTGATTAAAAACAGCGTCATCGGTGACGATTGCGAAATTAGCCCCTACAGCGTGGTGGAAGATGCCCGTCTGGATGCGGCTTGTACCATTGGACCATTTGCACGTCTGCGTCCTGGCGCTGAGCTGCTGGAAGGCGCTCACGTGGGTAACTTCGTTGAGATGAAAAAAGCGCGTCTGGGTAAAGGCTCAAAAGCCGGTCATTTAACCTATCTGGGCGACGCGGAAATTGGTGACAACGTCAATATTGGCGCAGGCACAATCACCTGTAACTATGACGGCGCGAATAAGTTTAAAACCATCATCGGTAATGATGTGTTCGTTGGCTCAGACACTCAGCTGGTGGCACCGGTGACCGTGGGTAACGGCGTAACGATTGCTGCCGGAACGACGGTGACACGTGACGTCGCGGATAACGAGCTGGTATTAAGCCGCGTACCGCAGGTACACAAGCAGGGCTGGAAACGCCCGGTGAAGAAAAAGTAACGGATTTACCCCTCACCCTAACCCTCTCCCCAAAGGGAGAGGGGATCGTTCGGTGCGGTGTTTTTCTCCCTCGCCCCTTTGGGGAGAGGGCCGGGGTGAGGGGATAATATAATCCTCCCCCCAAAAGCAGTACCCATAAAAATAACCCCACTCTCTACAAGGCTCGGGGCGCCCGGAAAGGGCAAATACAGGTCAGCGACAACGCAGGCATCATGCCTAAATTCGGAATCTAAAATTATGTGTGGAATTGTTGGCGCAGTTGCGCAGCGTGATATTGCTGAAATCCTTCTCGAAGGTTTACGTCGTCTGGAATACCGTGGTTACGACTCTGCCGGTCTGGCTGTTGTCGATGCAGAAGGTCATATGACCCGTCTGCGCCGTCTCGGTAAAGTGCAGATGCTGGCCCAGGCCGCGGAAGAACATCCGCTGCACGGTGGTACCGGTATTGCGCACACCCGCTGGGCGACGCACGGCGAACCGTCAGAAGGCAACGCGCACCCGCATGTGTCTGAACACATCGTGGTGGTGCATAACGGCATTATCGAAAACCACGAACCGCTGCGCGAAGAACTGAAAGCGCGCGGTTATACCTTCGTCTCTGAAACCGACACCGAAGTGATTGCTCACCTGGTGCACTGGGAGCTGGAGCAGGGCGGTACACTGCGTGACGCGGTGCTGCGTGCTATCCCTCAGCTGCGCGGTGCGTACGGTACGGTGATCATGGACTCCCGCGACCCGTCCACGCTGCTGGCCGCACGTTCCGGTAGTCCAATGGTTATCGGTCTGGGCATGGGTGAAAACTTTATCGCCTCTGACCAGCTGGCACTTCTGCCGGTGACCCGTCGCTTTATCTTCCTGGAAGAGGGCGATATCGCGGAAGTGACCCGCCGCAGCGTGACCGTATTCGATACCAAAGGCGAGCAGGTGAAGCGCCAGGAGATCGAATCTAACCTGCAGTACGACGCGGGCGACAAAGGCGCTTATCGTCACTACATGCAGAAAGAGATTTACGAGCAGCCAAACGCCATCAAAAATACCCTGACCGGGCGCATTAGCCACGGTGAAGTGGATCTGAGCGAGCTGGGTGCTAACGCGAACGAACTGCTCAGCAAGGTTGAGCACATTCAGATCGTGGCCTGCGGCACCTCCTACAACTCCGGTATGGTCTCTCGTTACTGGTTTGAATCCCTGGCGGGCGTGCCGTGCGACGTCGAAATCGCCTCGGAATTCCGCTACCGCAAATCCGCGGTGCGTCGCAACAGCCTGATGATCACCCTTTCTCAGTCTGGTGAAACGGCAGATACTCTGGCCGCGCTGCGTCTCTCAAAAGAGCTGGGTTACCTGGGCTCTCTGGCCATCTGTAACGTTCCGGGTTCTTCGCTGGTGCGTGAATCCGATCTGGCGCTGATGACTAAAGCCGGCACTGAAATCGGCGTGGCCTCTACCAAAGCGTTTACTACTCAGCTGACGGTTCTGCTGATGCTGGTGGCGAAACTGGCGCGTCTGAAAGGTGAAGATGCCTCTGTTGAGCATGACATCGTTCATGGTCTGCAGGCGCTGCCGAGCCGTATTGAGCAGATGCTCTCCCAGGACAAACGCATTGAAGCTCTGGCGGAAGATTTCTCTGACAAACATCACGCCCTGTTCCTGGGCCGTGGCGATCAGTATCCGATTGCGCTGGAAGGCGCGCTGAAACTGAAAGAGATCTCTTACATCCACGCTGAAGCCTATGCGGCAGGCGAGCTGAAACACGGTCCGCTGGCGCTGATTGATGCTGATATGCCGGTCATCGTTGTAGCACCAAACAACGAACTACTGGAAAAACTGAAATCTAACATCGAAGAAGTGCGCGCCCGCGGTGGTGTCCTGTACGTCTTCGCCGACAAAGATGCCGGTTTTGTCAGCAACGACAACATGCACATCATCGAGATGCCGCATGTAGAAGAGGTCATTGCCCCGATCTTCTACACCGTTCCGCTGCAGCTGCTGGCCTATCACGTTGCGCTGATCAAAGGCACTGACGTTGATCAGCCGCGTAACCTGGCGAAATCTGTCACCGTCGAATAATCCCTCCAGGCTCCACCTTCGGGTGGAGCTTTTTTACCCCACCTGGTTTGTTTTTAATCAATCCTTTCGCGTTTTTATTGATGACAATTTGTCATCTTCAGCTACTTTTTCAGTGTCACATAAAGAAAATATTTCTGAAAATGTCTTGTCATAAATGCGGCTAACACGATGAAAATTAAGCTTTATTTTGCTGGTCTTTAAGTGAAATTTCCATTGTCATAAAACTGTCATAATTCGTACATTTATCTGTCACCTGTTTGTCCTATTTTGCTCATCGTAGCCACTAAACAACGATTTACGAAAATCTTGCAGGAGACATTATGAAAGTTATGCGTACCACTGTCGCAACTGTTGTCGCCGCGACCTTATCTCTGAGCGCGTTCTCTGTATTTGCAGAAGCAAGCCTGACTGGCGCTGGTGCAACCTTCCCTGCGCCGGTGTATGCCAAATGGGCGGATACCTACCAGAAAGAAACCGGTAATAAGGTTAACTATCAGGGTATCGGCTCCTCCGGTGGCGTGAAACAAATTACCGCTAACACGGTTGATTTCGGCGCATCAGATGCTCCGCTGTCTGATGACAAACTGGCTCAGGAAGGCCTGTTCCAGTTCCCTACCGTGATCGGTGGTGTGGTTCTGGCTATCAACCTGCCGGGCGTGAAGTCGGGTGAGCTGGTGCTGGACGGCAAAACGCTGGGTGACATCTACCTGGGCAAAATCAAAAAATGGGATGACGAAGCGATCGCTAAACTCAACCCTGGCCTGAAGCTGCCTTCTCA
Source organism: Enterobacter sp. WCHEn090032 (assembly GCF_003986875.1). Classification (NCBI taxonomy): domain Bacteria; kingdom Pseudomonadati; phylum Pseudomonadota; class Gammaproteobacteria; order Enterobacterales; family Enterobacteriaceae; genus Enterobacter; species Enterobacter sp. WCHEn090032. Next base: position 59,023 of record NZ_RXRN01000017.1, on the reverse strand, counting down.
GAACATCGCTGTGGTTCGCCGCGCGGACGGTTCCGGTACCTCTTTCGTCTTTACCAGCTACCTGGCAAAAGTGAACGAAGAGTGGAAATCTAAAGTTGGTTCCGGCTCTACTGTTAACTGGCCAACCGGTCTGGGCGGTAAAGGGAACGACGGCATCGCTGCGTTCGTACAGCGTCTGCCAGGTTCAATTGGCTACGTAGAGTATGCGTACGCGAAGCAGAACAACCTGTCCTACACCAAACTGGTTTCTGCCGACGGCAAACCGGTTAGCCCGACCGAAGAGAACTTTGCCAACGCCGCGAAAGGCGCTGACTGGAGCAAATCTTTCGCTCAGGACCTGACTAACCAGAAAGGCGAAGGTGCGTGGCCAATCACCTCTACCACCTTCATTCTGGTCCACAAAGAGCAGAAGAAACCTGAGCAGGGCGCTGAAGTGCTGAAGTTCTTCGACTGGGCGTACAAAAACGGTGGCAAACAGGCTAACGCTCTGGACTACGCTACCCTGCCGGACAACGTGGTTGAGCAGATCCGTGCTGCATGGAAGACCAACGTCAAAGACAGCAGCGGTAAAGCGCTGTACTAACAGGATATATTTAACGAAGATGGCGGGTGGCGCTGCGCTTACCCGCCCTACGGTTTACTCTGTAGGCCCGGTAAGCGTCAGCGCCACCGGGCATATTCGTAAAAACGTCTCAAACAGAAGAGTAATTTATGGCTGCAACCAAGCCTGCATTTAACCCTCCGGGTAAAAAAGGTGACATGATTTTCAGCGCACTGGTCAAACTGGCTGCGCTGATTGTGCTATTGCTGCTGGGCGGCATTATCGTGTCCCTGATTTTCTCCTCCTGGCCGAGCATTCAGAAATTCGGTTTCTCCTTCCTGTGGAGTAAAGAGTGGGATGCGCCGAACGATATCTACGGTGCACTGGTGCCGATTTACGGTACGCTGGTGACCTCGTTCATCGCCCTGCTGATTGCGGTTCCGGTAAGCTTCGGTATTGCCCTGTTCCTGACGGAGCTGGCGCCGGGCTGGCTCCGTCGTCCACTGGGGATCGCCATAGAACTGCTGGCGGCCATTCCAAGTATCGTATACGGCATGTGGGGCCTGTTTATCTTTGCGCCGCTGTTCGCCACGTACTTCCAGGAGCCGGTGGGTAATGTCCTCTCTGCCATTCCGTTTGTGGGGGCCCTGTTTTCTGGCCCGGCTTTCGGTATTGGTATTCTGGCGGCAGGTGTGATCCTCGCCATCATGATTATTCCGTACATTGCGGCGGTCATGCGCGATGTCTTCGAACAAACGCCGGTGATGATGAAAGAGTCGGCCTATGGCATCGGCTGCACTACCTGGGAAGTGATCTGGCGCATTGTCCTTCCGTTCACCAAAAATGGGGTGATCGGGGGCGTGATGCTGGGCTTAGGTCGTGCGCTGGGTGAAACCATGGCGGTCACCTTTATTATCGGTAACACCTATCAGCTCGACAGCGCTTCGCTCTATATGCCGGGTAACAGCATTACCTCTGCGCTGGCGAATGAATTTGCCGAAGCGGAATCAGGTCTGCACGTCGCAGCGCTGATGGAACTGGGGCTGATTCTGTTCGTTATCACCTTCATCGTTCTGGCGATTTCCAAGCTGATGATTATGCGCCTCGCTAAAAATGAGGGGGCACGCTAATGGCAACTCTCGAAATGCAAGCTACCGCTGAGCTGGCGGAATCCCGCCGTAAAATGCAGGCCAGACGCCGCATGAAAAACCGCATTGCGCTGACGCTCTCAATGGCGACGATGGCGTTCGGTCTGTTCTGGCTGGTCTGGATCCTGTTCTCCACCGTCGTGCGCGGAATTGACGGGATGTCACTGTCGCTGTTCACCGAAATGACGCCGCCGCCGAACACGGCGGGTGGTGGTCTGGCAAATGCCCTTGCGGGTAGCGGTTTGCTGATCCTGTGGGCGACGGTTTTTGGTACGCCGCTCGGCATCATGGCGGGCATCTACCTGGCGGAATACGGTCGTAAATCCTTGCTGGCGGAAGTCATTCGTTTCATTAACGATATCCTGCTCTCGGCCCCGTCTATCGTGGTGGGCCTGTTTGTGTACACCGTCGTGGTGGCCCAGATGGAACACTTCTCCGGCTGGGCGGGTGTGATTGCCCTTGCGCTGCTGCAGGTACCGATTGTTATCCGTACCACCGAGAACATGCTGAAACTGGTGCCGGACAGCCTGCGTGAAGCGGCTTACGCGCTGGGTACGCCGAAATGGAAGATGATCTCGGCGATTACATTAAAAGCGTCCGTCTCCGGGATCATGACCGGTATCCTGCTGGCGGTGGCTCGTATTGCGGGTGAAACGGCGCCGCTGCTGTTTACGTCTCTCTCCAACCAGTTCTGGAGCACGGACATGATGCAGCCGATCGCCAACCTGCCGGTGACGATCTTTAAATTTGCGATGAGCCCATTCGCGGAATGGCAGCAGCTGGCCTGGGCCGGGGTGCTGATCATTACCCTTTGCGTACTGTTGCTGAACATTCTGGCGCGCGTCATTTTCGCGAAGAAGAAACACGGTTAATTTTTTACGGCGCGGCAGATCGCGGCGCCGAATGAGGAAATGAGTCAATGAGTATGGTTGATACTGCCCCGGGTAAGATTCAGGTTCGTGATTTGAACTTCTACTACGGCAAATTCCATGCCCTGAAGAACATCAACCTGGATATCGCGAAGAACCAGGTCACGGCATTTATCGGTCCGTCTGGGTGTGGAAAATCCACGCTGCTGCGTACCTTTAACAAAATGTATTCACTCTATCCGGAGCAGCGCGCTGAAGGTGAAATCATCCTGGATGGGGAAAATATTCTGACCCAGGCTCAGGATATCGCCCTGCTGCGCGCCAAAGTGGGGATGGTGTTCCAGAAACCCACGCCGTTCCCGATGTCCATTTATGACAACATCGCCTTTGGCGTTCGCTTGTTTGAAAAACTCTCCCGTGCCGATATGGACGAGCGCGTGCAGTGGGCTTTGACCAAGGCCGCATTATGGAACGAAACCAAAGATAAGTTGCACCAGAGCGGTTACTCTCTCTCCGGTGGTCAGCAGCAGCGTCTGTGCATTGCGCGTGGTATCGCGATTCGCCCGGAAGTGCTGTTGCTGGATGAGCCATGTTCAGCGCTGGACCCGATCTCAACTGGTCGTATTGAAGAACTCATTACTGAGCTGAAGCAGGATTACACCGTGGTTATCGTGACCCATAACATGCAGCAGGCTGCGCGTTGTTCCGATCACACGGCATTTATGTATCTGGGCGAGCTGATTGAGTTCAGTAACACGGACGATCTGTTCACCAAGCCCGCGAAGAAACAAACCGAAGATTATATTACTGGCCGCTACGGTTGATTTGCCTCAGTGCATGTGGAGAAACCATGGACAACCTCAATCTTAATAAACACATTTCAGGCCAGTTCAACGCAGAGCTGGAAAGTATTCGCACGCAGGTGATGACCATGGGTGGCATGGTTGAGCAGCAGCTTTCGGATGCGATTACGGCAATGCATAACCAGGACAGCGAGCTGGCGAAGCGCGTCATTGAAGGCGACAAAAACGTCAACATGATGGAAGTGGCTATCGATGAAGCCTGCGTGCGCATTATCGCGAAACGTCAGCCGACGGCGAGCGATCTGCGTCTGGTGATGGCCATCATCAAAACCATCGCCGAGCTGGAACGTATTGGTGACGTGGCGGATAAAATCTGCCGCACGGCGCTGGAGAAGTTCTCTCAGCAGCACCAGCCTCTGCTGGTGAGCCTGGAGTCGCTGGGTCGCCACACCGTGCAGATGCTGCACGACGTGCTGGATGCCTTTGCGCGTATGGATCTTGACGAAGCGGTGCGTATCTACCGTGAAGACAAGAAAGTCGACCAGGAGTATGAAGGCATCGTGCGCCAGCTGATGACCTACATGATGGAAGATTCACGCACGATTCCAAGTGTACTGACGGCCCTGTTCTGCGCGCGCTCTATCGAGCGTATCGGTGACCGCTGCCAGAACATTTGCGAATACATTTTCTACTTTGTGAAAGGTCAGGACTTCCGTCACGTGGGCGGCGACGAGCTGGACAAGCTGCTGGCGGGTAAAGATCCGAAAGAGTAATACAGGTGAATATGCCCGGTGGCACTGCGCTTACCGGGCCTGCGAACCCTGTAGGCCGGATAAGCGTTAGCGCCATCCGGCTTTGTTTTTTCAGCGAGTAATATTCCAACCGCGTGCCTTCCACAACGCCGGCAACTGCGCCAGATCGGTAAAGGTGGTCACTTTTGGATGATCGATCGGCTTGTTGTGCGGGTCGGCGCAGAAGTAAAACACCTCCATCCCCGCATCAATCCCCGACTGCGCGCCCGCAGAGGAGTCGTCCACCAGAATGCAGTTTTCTACATTCACGTTCATCGCTTTTGCCGCATGGAACATCAGCGCCGGATCGGGCTTCCAGCGCTGGATATCGTAGCCGCTGAACAGCTTTTCCGGGAAATGGTGCAACATCTCAAGCTTGCCGAGCGAGTGCTGCATTTTGCTGACCGGTCCGTTAGACACCACGCAGATCGGTACCGTCATGGCATCCAGCAGTGCGTTTGCCCCCGGAATGACTTCCAGCTCTGAATCGAACAGGCGAGCGACCTCGGCGCGGTACACCGGTTCCAGATCCGCTTTCGCCAGGTCGACATCGTGTTCTTCGTTAATGATGTCGATGATCTCGTAGAGCTTCACGCCCTTAAAGCGTTTAAACACCTCTTCGAGCGCCAGCGTAATGCCAAATTCCTGGAACATGGTGACATACGCGCGGGAACAAATGACCTCACTGTCGACCAGCGTACCGTCGCAGTCGAAAAATACCGCTTCAATTCCGGACATGCCTTTCCCTTTTAACAAGTTTAACGTTTACGTACCGCCGTTTACCGGAACGCAATCGTTGCCGTATAAGCAAAATCAATGAAAAAAGTATCACGTAACCGCCACTATTGTCGCATTTTGGTATAGGATAGCGACGAATTTTCCCTCCTTGTTCGGAAATTGATGATGAGTCAACAACATACTACCCAGACATCTGGTCAGGGTCTGCTTGAGCGCGTGTTTAAACTGCGCGAGCACGGCACGACGGCACGCACCGAAGTGATCGCCGGTTTCACCACCTTCCTGACGATGGTTTATATCGTTTTTGTTAACCCACAAATTCTGGGCGTTGCTGGCATGGATACCAGCGCCGTCTTCGTGACTACCTGTCTGATCGCAGCACTGGGCAGCATTCTGATGGGCGTGTTCGCTAACCTGCCGGTCGCACTGGCCCCGGCGATGGGTCTGAACGCCTTCTTCGCCTTCGTCGTTGTTCAGGCGATGGGGCTGCCATGGCAGGTGGGTATGGGCGCCATCTTCTGGGGCGCGGTTGGCCTGCTGCTGCTGACCATTTTCCGCGTGCGTTACTGGATGATTGCGAACATTCCTGTGAGCCTGCGCGTGGGCATCACCAGCGGTATCGGTCTGTTTATCGGGATGATGGGGTTGAAAAACGCCGGTGTCATCGTGGCGAACCCGGAAACGCTGGTGAGCATTGGTCACCTGACCTCTCATAACGTCCTGCTGGGCGTGCTGGGCTTCTTTATCATCGCTATCCTTGCGTCCCGCAATATTCATGCGGCGGTGCTGGTCTCCATCGTAGTGACCACGCTGCTGGGCTGGATGCTGGGTGACGTTCACTATAACGGCATCGTCTCCGCGCCACCGAGTGTCTCAACCGTTGTTGGCCATGTCGATCTGGCGGGTTCCCTGAACCTGGGCCTGGCGGGCGTGATTTTCTCCTTCATGCTGGTGAACCTGTTCGACTCCTCCGGTACGCTGATTGGCGTGACCGACAAGGCGGGTCTGGCAGATGAAAAAGGCAAATTCCCGCGCATGAAGCAGGCGCTGTTTGTGGACAGTATCTCCTCTGTGACCGGCTCATTAATCGGGACCTCGTCTGTTACCGCTTACATCGAATCCTCTTCCGGGGTGTCTGTGGGTGGCCGTACCGGTCTGACGGCGGTTGTGGTGGGTATTCTGTTCCTGCTGGTGATCTTCCTCTCGCCACTGGCGGGTATGGTTCCTCCGTACGCGGCGGCGGGTGCGCTGATCTACGTGGGGGTGCTGATGACCTCCAGCCTGTCGCGCGTGAAGTGGGATGATTTAACCGAAGCGGTGCCGGCGTTTATTACCGCCGTGATGATGCCATTCAGCTTCTCGATTACCGAAGGTATCGCGCTGGGCTTTATCTCTTACTGCGTAATGAAGATCGGTACCGGCCGTTTCCGCGATCTCAGCCCGTGCGTCATCGTTGTCGCGCTGCTGTTTGTACTGAAGATTGTGTTTATTGACGCGAAATAAACAGCAAGCCCTTTTCGAAGAAAAGGGCTTTAGTGTTTGTACCCTCTCCCGGTGGGAGAGGGACAGGGTGAGGGCATCAGCCCGCACTTCACCTTACGCCTTCACCCGCTTAATATAATCCCCAAACGCCGTCAGCTGGCCAGAGAGATGGTCACGCGTGCTCTGATCCACCACTTCACCCGTCTGCGGGTCGACCTTGTTCTGAATCACTCCGCCCATAAATTCCGGCTTGTTCATCACCATTGCATCCAGGAAAACCAGGATCTGGCGCAGATGATACTGGCAACGTGCGCCGCCAATCGCCCCCATAGAGCTGGTCTGGATCAGTACCGGCTTACCTGAAAGCGGCTGTTCCGGCAGACGGGATAACCAGTCAATGGCATTTTTCAGACCACCCGGAACCGAGTAGTTATACTCCGGGGTGACGATGACCACACCGTCGGCCTGGCGGATCTGCTCTGCCAGCGCTTCCACGCTCTGCGGGAAACCCTCCTCCTGCTGTACGTCTGCATCATAAAGCGGGATGTCGCCGATAGACGGCAGGGCGCTTATCTCCATACCTGCGGGTGCCAGTTGCGGCAGCGTGCGGGCAACCATCCCATTAAACGAACCTTTGCGCAGGCTTCCCAGTAACGTAACGACTTTCAACGTATCAGACATGATTACTCCTGTTTCATCATGATGACCCTGAATGGATCAGCTAAGAGTGTATGCTTTTTCTGCCGGTAAACTGGTTAATCGCATCAGGCGTGCGGCGGGCTCGTTGGCGCGCTCGGGCACATCAGGAAGGCTACGCCATCCCTGCTGACTGTCAAATTCCCAGATTTTCATGCGCTCGATGGCGGGGGTAACCGCAATGGACCAAATAAGCACATCCTCTGCGTCACAGAGCGCTTCTACCAGCGCGGCTTTAGTGGCACGCAGGCGTCCGGAGCCGGGCAGCAGTTGCAGTTGGCTGGCGTCGTCTGAGGCGCATCCACAGAGCTTGCGAATGCTCTGGCGCAGGGTGATGAGTTGGGTTCTGGCCTCGCTGGGATCGTTCTGGTTGCGCACCCAAAGCTGCTCATTACTTGAGAGCGGATAGTCATCGTGCGGGTTGGCACCGTGGAAGCCACGCGTCGCGCGCTGCAGTTCCATATCCAGCCCGCAGTCCCCTTCGGTGGTCAGTGCGACGCCAATGATATTGCCCGTGTAGGCAATGGAAAAACGAGGGAGTTCCGGGTCGGCAAAAACCGGGCGACCTTCTGGTTGGGTGATGATCTCCGGCAGTTCGCTGGTGCCGTACAGCATGAACAGCAGCTCGGCGAGAAGCGCCCGGGAGGCTAAAAAGCGCGACCTGCGGTGTTCCGGAAGTTTGCCTGCTTCACTGAGGCAGGAAGAAGAGAGTCTGGCCGATACGAGACGTCCTTCAGTAAGTATCCCTCTTGCAAAGTGCGTTGCCATTTTTCGCTCCTTGATAATGGTCGTATTCGGTTAAACGGTTACATGATTATCGCTTAACTTGACTCCTGTTTTAATCAGTAAATGTGCGTATGAGAAGCCTCAGGACCGAACTTTACATTTTCTTAGGCAAAAATTGGATCGCTCGCACCGTACAGCGCCTTAATGGTCTCCCGTAACCAGAGAATTTTCGGATTGTGGCTGTTACGTTTATGCCAGATCAGCGTGAAGGGAACGGTAAGCTTTTCGGCCTGCGCTTCGTCAATGGGAATGGGAAGGGCGATCAGCTTCCGCTGGTGGAGTTGATTGTAGTGATGGCAGTAGTGGGGAGCCGTAGCGATATAGTTATGGCCGGGCTGTGCCGCCATAAACATTGACTGCTCAAAGCCCGGTACGCTCATGGCAATGTTTCTCTCCCGCCCCATCTCTTTGAGCACCTCGTCCAGCGCCCAGGTGTCGCTGCGTTCCCAGAAGATGCTGATATGCGGATAGCGCAGGAAGGTCTCGAGGTTCCACTCATCCTGCAGCGCAGGGTGATCCTCACGCAGATACACGCACGGACGGTCGCTGAACAGGATCTCATAGTCGATAAACCACGGCATCAGCTTCAGCAATTCACGTGAGCGCGGATGCGTTTCACGGCCGGTGAAGCCCAGATCCACTTCTCCACGCGTAATGGCGTCCAGCGAGTCGTAATCCCAGTGGCGCATCTTCACCGTAGCCTGCGGGTAGCGCAGGTTCACCTGCTCCAGCAGGGCATTAAAGCGGATCAGCATCAACGGCGTTTCGGCGGCCAGCACGAACGTCAGCCCGCCCGGGGCGTCATGGTGGAATTTATCGAGGATCTGGTTGCCGATTTGCATCCAGTCGGCCAGATCCTGCTCCAGGCTCACCGTCAGCGGCGTTGGCAGCAGCCCTAACGGCGTTTTGACAAACAGCGGGTCGTCAAACCAGTCACGCAGTTTGGCCAGTGATTTACTCACCGCCGACGGCGTCACGTTCATCCGCTTCGCCGCTTTGGTGACGCTGCGCTCCTGCAGCAAAAGCTGCAGGCAAAGCAACAGGTTAAGATCGAGACTGCTGATGGGCTTCTTCATAATGCGCCGCGGGCTGGATGACCATAAGTAAGATGATGCAGAGCATGCTACAGCCAATCAGAATCCCGATCAGCATATTGAGCGCGTTAAGTCCGATGACCGCCGCAAGCCATATCCACAGGGACGAGCCGCAGACCTGGGCGATACCCAGCACCGAGCTTGCCACGCCTGCCCGCAGCGAGAACGGACCGAGCGCCTGACTCATCGCCACGCCAAAACCCACCGAGAACCCGGCGCAAATGAGGGTAATGCCCACCAGCATTACCGCATGTGTGCTGGCGGTCGCCAGGATGATGCCTGCGGTGAGGAATAAAACCTGTGAGGTCAGCATCAGCGTGCGCTGACGAAAGACGTTCAGCGCAAACGGCGTCGAAAATGAAACGGCCATACTCACCATCGCGGTTAACGCCATCACCGTTGAATACTCACCGCGATCGAAGCCCATGGTCTCCATCAGCAAAACCGGGGAAACGTTTACATAGGTCAGGATCACCGCCACGCTTAACGTGGTCACGGCCAGACGGCTGAGGAAGAAGCGGTTAAACAGTTTCTCGGCAGGGTGAATCGTCGCGGTATGACCGCTATTCTGCGAGCCTGGATGGGTCTCTTTTAGCACGGCGATCGACAGGATAAACACCAGCGCACCCATCGCCGCCATCGTCCAGAAGAGGCTCTGCCACGGGAATTTCAGCATGATCATATAGCCCACGACCGGGGCCAGCACCGGGATAATGCAGGTAATGCCGTTCAGCATCGACAGCACCTTAGCGCGACGTTGGGCGCTTAACGTATCACGCAAAATCGCAAAGGCGACGACGTAGCAACCGCCGGCACCAATGCCCTGGATAAAGCGTCCTGACAGGAACAGCGTGCTGTTCTGTGCCTGCGAACAGAGTATGGAGGCCAGTGCAAAGATGATGGCACCGGTTATCGCGACAGGCTGACGTCCGGCTTTGTCCGCTATTTTCCCGGCAAAGACCATCGACGACGCCATCCCCGCGAGATAGGCCGAAAACGCAATATGCAACTGCGCTTCGCTGGCACCCAGATCGCGGGCGATGTGCGGTAATCCCACCAGATACATATCAATGCCCGATGGATAAAGCAGAACCAGTGCAAAACTACAAAACAGAAAACGCGCCATAAACCCCCCATAGATGCAGGCATGCAGGATAGGGGGTGAAAAGGGATTAGGCGAGTTGCCATTTGGACAATGGTGATTTCCCTGGAGGAAATCACCATCGATCAGGGTAGGTCACTTACCAATACAGAAGCTCGAGAAGATCCTTCCCAGCAGATCGTCCGACGTGAACTCCCCGGTGATCTCGCTCAGATTCTGCTGCGCCAGGCGCAGCTCTTCCGCCAGCAGTTCACCCGCCCAGGCGCCTATCAGCTGCGCTTTACCCTGAACAAGGTGGTTCGCCGCCTCTTCCAGCGCCTGCAGGTGACGACGTCGCGCCAGGAAGCCGCCTTCCATGCTGGTGTCAAAGCCCATGCTCTGCTTGAGATGGTTACGCAGGTCGTCCACGCCCTCGCCGGTACGGGCCGACAGGCGAATAAGTGAGTGACCATTTACATCACTGATGCCCAGCGTTTCACCGGTGACGTCTGCTTTGTTACGCACCACGGTGATCGGTAGCTTCGCCGGCAGACGGGCGATAAAGTCCGGCCAGATCTCTGCCGGGTCAACGGCGTCGGTGGTGGTGCCGTCCACCATAAACAGCACGCGGTCGGCCTGCTCGATCTCCTGCCAGGCACGTTCGATACCGATGCGCTCAACTTCGTCGCTGGCATCGCGCAGACCGGCGGTGTCGATGATGTGCAGCGGCATGCCGTCGATGTGGATGTGTTCGCGCAGCACGTCGCGGGTGGTTCCGGCAATGTCGGTCACGATCGCCGCTTCACGGCCCGCCAGGGCGTTCAGCAGGCTCGATTTGCCGGCATTGGGACGCCCGGCGATGACCACCTTCATCCCTTCACGCAGCAGGCTCCCCTGGCGCGCTTCGGCACGCACGGCGTCGAGATCGGCCATCACCTGGTTGAGCTGGGCTTCGATTTTGCCGTCAGAGAGGAAGTCGATCTCCTCATCCGGGAAGTCGATCGCCGCTTCGACGTAGATTCGAAGGTGAGTAAGTGCTTCCACAAGGTGATTCACGCGCGCGGAGAAAGCCCCCTGCAACGAGTTCAGGGCGGAGCGGGCCGCCTGTTCAGAACTGGCGTCGATCAGGTCCGCAATCGCCTCGGCCTGCGCCAGGTCGAGCTTGTCGTTGAGGAAGGCACGCTCGGAGAATTCACCCGGCTTCGCAATGCGCAGGCCCGGCAGGGTCAGAATACGTTTTAACAACAGGTCGAGGATGACCGGGCCGCCGTGACCCTGCAGTTCCAGCACGTCTTCGCCGGTGAAGGAGTTTGGGCCGGGGAACCACAGCGCAATGCCCTGGTCCAGGGGCGTGCCGTCGGTGTCTTTAAACGGCAGATAATCAGCGTAGCGCGGCTTTGGCAGCTTACCCAGTACCGCTTCGGCGACCTCGCGCGCCTTCAGGCCGGAGATACGCAGAATGCCTACACCACCGCGTCCCGGTGGGGTTGCCTGGGCGACGATAGTGTCGTTATGGCTCATGGTTGCTCTCGTTCAATACAAATAAAAAAGGCGGTCAATCGACCGCCCTTATTTTAGCGTTAACTTAACGGATCAGGACTTTTTCTTTTCGCGGCTATGCAGGCCACGTTTTTCCAGACCACGGTAAATCAGCTGCTGCTGGATGATGGTCACCAGGTTGCTGACGATATAGTACAGCACCAGACCTGACGGGAACCACAGGAAGAACACGGTGAAGATGACCGGCATAAAGGTCATGATCTTCTGCTGCATCGGGTCGGTCACGGTGGTCGGCGACATCTTCTGAATGAAGAACATCGTCACGCCCATCAGGATCGGCAGGATGTAGTACGGGTCCTGTGCGGACAGGTCATGGATCCACAGCGCGAACGGCGCATGGCGCAGCTCAACGGAGCCCATCAGCATGTAGTACAGCGCAAGGAAGATTGGCATCTGAATCAGCAGCGGGAAGCAGCCACCCAGTGGGTTTACTTTCTCTGCTTTATACAGGGCCATCATTTCCTGGCTCTGACGCTGTTTGTCATCGCCCAGACGCTCACGCATTGCCTGAATCTTCGGCTGCAGCATACGCATCTTCGCCATGGAGGTGTACTGCGCTTTAGTCAGCGGGTACATGATGCCACGAACGATAAAGGTGATAACGATGATGGAGAAGCCCCAGTTACCCAGGAAGCTGTGGATGAACTTCAGCAGCTTAAACAGCGGCTGAGAGATGAACCACAACCAACCGTAGTCAACGGTCAGATCCAGGTGCGGCGCAACAGCGGCCATTTTGTCCTGAATTTCCGGGCCGACCCACAGGGTGCTTGCCATCTTACCGGTTTGACCCGGCTGAACCAGAACCGGCTGAGATTTGTAGCCGATGGCTGCAAGACCGTTACCCAGGTTCGCGGTGTAGAAGTTGTTGGTACCGTCGTTATTTGGCACCCACGCCGTCGCGAAATACTGCTGCAGCATCGCCACCCAACCGCCTTTAGCGCTGACGTTCAGGTTTTCGTTATCGGCAATAGTGTCGAATTTGTATTTCTCATACTTCGCGTCAGGCGTGGAGTATGCCGCGCCACGGAAAGTATGTAGCGCAAAGTTGCTGCTTCCGGTGTCACGGTGAGACGGCAGATTGATGGACTGCTTCAGCTGGCCGAAGGTCGACAGTTCCAGCGGTTTCGCACTGGCGTTCTGTACGGTATAGCCCACGTTCACCGCATACTCACCGCGTTTCAGGGTGAAGGTTTTGGTGAAGGTGTTGCCCGCGGCGTCGGTGTAGGTCATCGGAATAGCAAGTTCGTTCTGACCATCAGCCAGCACAAAAGCGTCTTTTTCGACGTTGTACAGTGGACGCGCACCGTTAGCCGGGTTATCCGGGCCATCACGACCGGTCAGGCCGCTCTGCGCCTGGTAGATAAACTCTGGCGTGGTTTCCAGTAACTGGAACGGTTCGTTAGACTTCAGCTCTTTCGGGTAGGTCAACAGCAGCGCCTGCTCAACATCACCACCACGGGTGTTGATTGTCAGCTCAAGCACATCGGTCTTAACCGTAATCTGTTTCCCCTGGCCACTGGCCGGTACGCCCTGGTCGGCGGCGCTACCCGCTGCGGTGGTCGTTGTCTGCGTGACCTGCTGTTGTGGTTGAGGATTTTTATCCTGCTCCCACGCCTGCCAGATCATGAAAGACACGAACAACAAAGCGATGATAAGAAGATTGCGTTGCGAATCCATCGTTAGTGTTCTCTGGTATCAAAAGGTCCTGGAGGGACGGGATCGTCTCCACCTGGGTGTAAAGGGTGGCATTTTAATACGCGTTTCACCGTCAACCAACTGCCTTTTATCACTCCAAACCTGCGCAATGCCTCAATTCCGTAGCTTGAGCATGTTGGTGTGAAACGGCAGTGCGGCCCGAGTAGCGGACTAATCAGGCGTTGATAGACCCGAATGAGGGCTATCAGGACCCGTGAGCCAGGCGACAGTGGCGGCGCCATAATTTTTCCAACGCTTCCGAGAGAGCACGGTTATCGAGGTCGGCAACCCCTTTTTTAGCCACCACCACGAAATCCATAGAAGGCAGTTCGTGCTGACGTAAACGGAAGCTTTCACGCGTCAGACGTTTAATCCGATTGCGTTCATGCGCACGCTTAACATTTTTTTTGGCGACTGTGAGACCGATGCGGGGATGCCCCAGCGAATTTTGGCGGCCGAGGATGGTGATTTGCGGCGTGCCAGCCCGTTGTGGCTGCTGGAAGACGAAAGTGAAATGAGCGGGAGTTAACAAACGTAACTCCCTGGGAAATGCTAGCTTAACCACTCAGGGGTTAGCTTTATTACTTGGAAACGGTCAGACGAGCGCGGCCTTTAGCACGACGACGTGCCAGAACCTGACGACCATTTTTAGTAGCCATACGAGCACGGAAGCCGTGAGAACGGTTGCGCTTCAGTACAGACGGTTGAAAAGTGCGTTTCATGGCGATTTCTACCTAAACTTGAATAAATTCATGGCTTTTTTCGGATGCCCGAACGAGATTCGAATGACGGACGCCGAAGCCGTGGGTGATTAAAGAGGCCGGATTGTAATAATTGTACACTCCGGAGTCAATTCTCTTTCCTTAAATCCCTGCGTATTTCCGCACGATTTCGCGTGGAAAATGAGCAACGGACGACGCAGGAGATGAGCATCACGCGCCGGGTCGAGGATTATACGGGCTCACCGATAAAGCGCAAGGATCGTCCCGGATCTTCGTTAGATCATTTAAGCAATAAATTGTCTGTGCTCATTAAATTTTCCAATATGCGGCCTAAATCGCGGGGCACTCGCGCCAGGATCGTTTACACTTACCCGGTTCCGGATCTTCCTGTGGATAAATCGGGAAGAATCTGTGAGAAACAGAAGATCTCTGGCTCAGTTTAGGCTATGATCCGCGGTCCCGATCGGGATCCCAGGATCCTGGTCAGGATAAATTGCAGATAGCAATTCGCACGTCCCCCTTTACACAGGGTCATGCCGATGTGCGCCAACAATCATGAATATTCAATAGTTTTCTTTTATTGTTCGAGTGGAGTCCGCCGTGTCACTTTCGCTTTGGCAGCAGTGTCTTGCCCGATTGCAGGATGAGTTACCAGCCACAGAATTCAGTATGTGGATCCGCCCGTTGCAGGCGGAACTGAGCGATAACACGCTGGCTTTGTATGCGCCAAACCGTTTTGTGCTCGATTGGGTAAGGGACAAGTACCTTAACAACATCAATGGACTGCTGAACGATTTCTGCGGGTCAGATGCCCCACAGCTGCGCTTTGAAGTAGGCACAAAGCCGGTTACCCAAACCGTTCGTGAAACCGTCAATGTGGCAGCGCCTGCCCAGGCCGCTCCCGCGCCTGCGCCTCGTGTCGCGCCTGCTCGCCAGGGTTGGGATAACGTCCCGGCACCGGCTGAGCCAACCTACCGCTCTAACGTTAACGTGAAACACACGTTCGATAACTTCGTTGAAGGTAAGTCGAACCAGCTGGCGCGCGCGGCGGCTCGCCAGGTTGCTGATAACCCGGGCGGGGCTTATAACCCGCTGTTCCTTTATGGCGGCACGGGTCTGGGTAAAACCCACCTGCTGCATGCGGTGGGTAATGGCATTATGGCGCGCAAGCCCAACGCCAAAGTGGTGTATATGCACTCCGAGCGCTTCGTTCAGGACATGGTTAAAGCCCTGCAAAACAATGCGATCGAAGAGTTTAAACGCTACTATCGTTCCGTTGACGCGCTGCTGATCGATGACATTCAGTTCTTTGCTAATAAAGAACGATCGCAGGAAGAGTTTTTCCACACCTTCAACGCCCTGCTGGAAGGCAATCAGCAGATCATTTTGACCTCGGATCGTTATCCAAAAGAGATCAACGGTGTTGAAGATCGTCTGAAATCCCGCTTCGGCTGGGGCCTGACCGTGGCGATCGAGCCACCGGAGCTGGAAACCCGCGTCGCGATCCTGATGAAGAAAGCCGATGAAAATGACATTCGCCTGCCGGGTGAAGTGGCGTTCTTCATTGCCAAGCGTCTGCGCTCCAATGTGCGTGAGCTGGAAGGGGCACTGAACCGCGTTATCGCCAATGCCAACTTCACCGGTCGTGCGATCACCATCGATTTTGTGCGTGAAGCGCTGCGCGATTTGCTGGCATTGCAGGAAAAACTGGTCACCATCGACAATATTCAAAAGACGGTGGCTGAGTACTACAAGATCAAAGTGGCTGATTTACTGTCTAAACGTCGTTCCCGCTCGGTGGCGCGTCCGCGTCAGATGGCGATGGCGCTGGCAAAGGAGTTAACCAACCACAGTCTGCCGGAAATCGGGGATGCGTTTGGTGGCCGTGACCATACGACCGTGCTGCATGCGTGTCGCAAGATTGAGCAGTTACGCGAAGAAAGCCACGACATAAAAGAAGATTTTTCCAATCTAATCAGAACATTATCATCGTGACGCTATGAAATTTACCGTTGAACGTGAACATTTATTAAAACCGCTGCAACAGGTGAGTGGCCCATTAGGTGGCCGCCCAACGCTGCCTATTCTCGGAAACCTGCTGCTTCAGGTCGCGGACGGTACGCTGTCGCTGACCGGTACAGATCTGGAAATGGAAATGATCGCACGCGTTACGTTGACGCAGCCGCACGACGCAGGCGCGACCACGGTTCCGGCACGTAAATTCTTTGATATCTGCCGTGGGCTGCCGGAAGGCGCTGAAATCGCTGTGCAGCTTGAAGGCGACCGTATGCTGGTGCGCTCTGGCCGCAGTCGTTTCTCGCTCTCCACGCTGCCCGCTGCGGACTTCCCGAACCTGGACGACTGGCAAAGTGAAGTCGAATTCACCCTGCCGCAGGCGACGATGAAGCGTCTGATTGAAGCCACGCAGTTCTCTATGGCGCATCAGGACGTTCGTTACTACTTAAACGGTATGCTGTTCGAAACCGAAGGTGAAGAGCTGCGTACCGTGGCCACTGACGGCCACCGTCTGGCGGTCTGTTCTATGCCGATTGGTGACGCGCTGCCCAACCATTCGGTGATCGTGCCGCGTAAAGGGGTGATTGAGCTGATGCGTATGCTCGACGGCGGCGATACGCCGCTGCGCGTGCAGATCGGCAGCAACAACATCCGCGCGCACGTGGGTGATTTTGTCTTCACATCGAAGCTGGTTGACGGTCGTTTCCCGGATTATCGCCGCGTATTGCCGAAGAACCCGGACAAAACGCTGGAAGCAGGTTGCGACAGCCTCAAGCAGGCCTTTGCTCGCGCCGCTATTCTTTCCAACGAGAAATTCCGCGGCGTGCGCCTGTACGTCAGTGAAAATCAGATCAAAATCACCGCTAACAACCCGGAGCAGGAAGAGGCAGAAGAGATTCTGGACGTCACCTACGCCGGCGCAGAGATGGAAATCGGCTTTAACGTCAGCTACGTGCTGGACGTGCTGAATGCGCTGAAATGCGAGAACGTGCGCATCCTGCTGACCGATTCCGTTTCAAGCGTACAGATTGAAGATGCCGCATCACAGTCGGCTGCCTATGTTGTCATGCCAATGAGACTGTAATGTCGCTCACCCGTCTGTTGATCCGCGACTTTCGCAATATCGAAAGCGCGGATCTCGCTTTATCCCCTGGCTTTAACTTCCTGGTTGGCGCCAACGGCAGTGGCAAAACCAGCGTGCTTGAGGCCATCTATACGCTCGGCCACGGCCGGGCGTTTCGCAGTTTGCAGATTGGTCGCGTTATTCGCCACGAACAGGAGTCTTTTGTTCTGCACGGGCGTTTGCAGGGCGAGGAGCGGGAGACCGCCATCGGCCTGACCAAAGACAAGCAGGGCGACAGCAAGGTGCGCATCGACGGTACCGACGGCCACAAGGTGGCGGAGCTGGCGCTGCTGATGCCGATGCAGCTGATTACGCCGGAGGGGTTTACTTTACTCAACGGCGGCCCCAAATACAGAAGAGCGTTCCTCGACTGGGGATGCTTTCACAACGAAGCCGGTTTCTTTAATGCCTGGAGCAACCTGAAGCGCCTGCTTAAGCAGCGTAACGCCGCATTGCGCCAGGTGACGCGCTACGCCCAGCTGCGCCCGTGGGACATGGAACTTATCCCTCTTGCGGAACAAATCAGCCGCTGGCGTGCCGAATACAGCGCAGGTATTGCCGAAGACATGGCCGACACCTGCAAACAGTTTTTACCCGAATTCTCTCTCACCTTCTCCTTCCAGCGCGGCTGGGAGAAAGAGACGGATTATGCCGAGGTGTTAGAGAGAAACTTCGAGCGCGACCGCATGTTGACCTACACCGCGCACGGCCCGCACAAGGCGGATTTCCGCATTCGTGCCGACGGTGCACCGGTGGAAGACACGCTGTCGCGCGGGCAGCTCAAGCTCCTGATGTGCGCGCTGCGCCTGGCGCAGGGGGAGTTTCTCACCCGTGAGAGCGGGCGACGCTGCCTGTACCTGATAGATGATTTTGCCTCGGAACTTGACGACGCGCGTCGCGGGCTGCTTGCCAGCCGCTTAAAAGCCACGCAGTCGCAGGTTTTCGTCAGCGCCATTAGCGCTGAACACGTTATGGACATGTCGGACGAAAATTCGAAGATGTTTACCGTGGAAAAGGGTAAAATAACGGATTAACCCAAGTTGAAATGAGCGAGAAACGTTGATGTCGAATTCTTATGACTCCTCCAGTATCAAAGTCCTGAAAGGGCTGGATGCGGTGCGTAAGCGCCCGGGTATGTATATCGGCGACACGGATGACGGCACCGGTCTGCACCACATGGTATTCGAGGTGGTAGATAACGCTATCGACGAAGCGCTCGCGGGTCACTGTAAAGACATTATCGTCACTATCCACGCCGATAACTCCGTTTCCGTACAGGATGACGGCCGTGGCATCCCGACCGGTATTCACCCGGAAGAGGGCGTGTCCGCTGCAGAAGTGATCATGACCGTTCTGCACGCCGGCGGTAAGTTCGACGATAACTCCTATAAAGTCTCCGGCGGCCTGCACGGCGTAGGTGTTTCCGTGGTAAACGCCCTGTCGCAGAAACTGGAACTGGTTATCCAGCGCGAAGGCAAAATTCACCGTCAGATCTATCAGCACGGCGTGCCTGAAGCCCCGCTGGCCGTGACCGGCGAGACCGAAAAAACCGGTACGATGGTGCGTTTCTGGCCAAGCCTTGAAACCTTCACCAACGTGACCGAATTCGAGTACGACATTCTGGCGAAACGCCTGCGTGAACTGTCGTTCCTGAACTCTGGCGTCTCAATTCGCCTGCGCGACAAACGCGACAACAAAGAAGACCACTTCCACTACGAAGGCGGTATTAAGGCGTTCGTTGAGTATCTGAACAAGAACAAAACGCCGATTCACCCGAATATCTTCTACTTCTCCACCGAAAAAGACGGTATTGGCGTGGAAGTGGCGCTGCAGTGGAACGACGGTTTCCAGGAAAACATCTACTGCTTCACCAACAACATTCCACAGCGTGACGGCGGTACCCACCTTGCAGGCTTCCGTGCGGCGATGACCCGTACCCTGAACGCCTACATGGACAAAGAAGGTTACAGCAAAAAAGCGAAAGTCAGCGCCACCGGTGACGATGCCCGTGAAGGCCTGATTGCTGTTGTCTCCGTGAAAGTGCCGGATCCGAAGTTCTCCTCTCAGACCAAAGACAAGCTGGTCTCCTCAGAGGTGAAATCGGCGGTTGAACAGCAGATGAACGAACTGCTGAGCGACTACCTGCAGGAGAACCCGAACGACGCGAAAATCGTTGTCGGTAAAATCATTGATGCAGCACGTGCTCGTGAAGCGGCGCGTAAAGCCCGTGAAATGACGCGTCGTAAAGGCGCGCTGGATCTCGCGGGTCTGCCGGGCAAACTGGCTGACTGTCAGGAACGTGACCCGGCGCTGTCCGAACTGTACCTTGTGGAAGGGGACTCCGCGGGCGGTTCTGCGAAGCAGGGCCGTAACCGTAAGAACCAGGCGATTCTGCCGCTGAAGGGTAAAATCCTTAACGTTGAGAAGGCGCGCTTCGACAAGATGCTCTCTTCTCAGGAAGTGGCGACGCTGATCACCGCGCTGGGCTGCGGCATTGGCCGTGACGAATACAACCCGGACAAGCTGCGCTATCACAGCATCATCATCATGACCGATGCGGACGTCGACGGCTCTCACATCCGTACGCTGCTGTTGACCTTCTTCTACCGCCAGATGCCGGAAATCGTTGAGCGTGGCCACGTCTACATTGCTCAGCCGCCGCTGTACAAGGTGAAAAAAGGCAAGCAGGAACAGTACATTAAAGATGACGATGCGATGGATCAGTACCAAATCGCTATCGCGCTTGATGGTGCGACCCTGCACGCGAACTCCAGCGCACCAGCACTGGCGGGTGAACCGCTGGAGCGTCTGGTGTCTGAGTTCAACGCCACGCAGAAAATGATCGGCCGTATGGAGCGTCGTTATCCGAAAGCGCTGCTGAAGGAGTTGGTCTACCAGCCAACCCTGACCGAAGCCGATCTGAGCAGTGAGCAGGCCGTTACCCGCTGGGTGAACACCCTGGTGAGCGAGCTGAACGAGAAAGAGCAGCACGGTAGCCAGTGGAAATTTGATGTTCAGCAGAACGCCGCTCAGCAGTTCGAGCCGATTGTTCGCGTGCGTACCCACGGCGTCGACACCGACTACCCGCTGGAGCACGAGTTCGTGACCGGCCCGGAATACCGTCGCATCTGCACGCTCGGCGAGAAGCTGCGCGGGCTGATCGAAGACGATGCGTTCATTGAGCGTGGCGAGCGCCGTCAGCCGGTAGCCAGCTTCGAGCAGGCGCTGGACTGGCTGGTGAAAGAGTCCCGCCGTGGTCTCTCCATTCAGCGTTATAAAGGTCTGGGCGAAATGAACCCGGATCAGCTGTGGGAAACCACCATGGATCCGGAGAGCCGCCGCATGCTGCGTGTCACCGTCAAAGACGCGATTGCGGCTGACCAGCTGTTCACAACGCTGATGGGCGATGCGGTGGAACCACGTCGTGCCTTCATCGAAGAGAACGCGCTGAAAGCGGCGAACATCGATATTTAATCGTTGTCAGACTGGTTTACTCAGGC
The DNA here is from genome assembly GCF_003986875.1 of Enterobacter sp. WCHEn090032. Taxonomy (NCBI): domain Bacteria; kingdom Pseudomonadati; phylum Pseudomonadota; class Gammaproteobacteria; order Enterobacterales; family Enterobacteriaceae; genus Enterobacter; species Enterobacter sp. WCHEn090032. The sequence goes on along the minus strand of NZ_RXRN01000017.1, from coordinate 38,378 downwards.
CGCGCGTTTAGCGCGGCTTTTTTATGGGCGCAGGCATTTCCTGCGACAGCACTGACGGTAAACGGCTGGCGAGCGTATCGACGGCAATTCTGACTCTCAGCGGCAGATGCGGCGTCTGTTGCCAGACCGCATGCACGTCGAAGCGCACATCCGGTGCCTGCTTTAACAGCGGGACGAGTTTTCCCTGATGAATTTCCCGGCTGGCCATCCAGCAGGGCAACCATGCAATGCCGTGTCCGGCCAGCGCCGCGTCGCAGATCGCCTGCAAGTCATCCATATTGAGTGATGAGCGGGGGGTAAAGGTGTGCGAGGCCCCTGCGTTATCCATCAGTTGCCAGGGTAGCACTCTGCCTGCCCGCAGATAGTTAATGGCCGCATGGTGGGGCAAATCAGCCACCGTTTCAGGCTGACCTCTTTTCTGCAGATACTCCGGCGCGGCGCACAGCACCATGCGGTGTTCTCCCAGTCTTCTGGCGACCAGAACGCTGCTGTCCTGCAGCGTGCCGTTGCGTACCGCCATATCAAATCCTTCCTCGACAAGATCCACCACGCGGTCGCTGAATGACATTTCGAGCTCAAGCCCGGGGTGTTCCTGCGCCAGGTCTATCAGCAGCGGGGCGACGCACTGGCGACCAAACAGCACCGGCATAGCAACACGCAGGCGGCCGCTGACCTGCTGTTTTCCTGTTTCCAGCAGCGATTCTGCGCCGCGGATTTCTTCCAGCGCGCGCAGGCAGCGTTCGTAAAAAAGGGCGCCGTTATCAGTCAGGCTCTGGCTGCGGGTCGTGCGCTGAAACAGGCGTACCCCCAGCCGCTCTTCCAGGCGAGCGATGCTTTTTCCGACCGCTGAGCGTGACAAATGCAGACGGATAGCGGCCTGCGCAAAACTTCCCGCCTCAACGGCGGCCACAAAAACAGGAATATCCTTCAGCGTATCGGTCATAGATTGTATCTATTCAGTCATCAATTAAGAGAAAAATTATCGCCACTGGCGACCTTTCGTCAACGGTAGACTGTGGTCCTGACACTTATTTGATGGCAGGAGAGAAAAATGACAGAGACAATGCAACGCTGGTCGATGAACGCCCTTGGGCGCGAAAGCCTCAAACTTATTCAGGAGCCTGTTCCCGAGCCAGGCCCGGGTGAAGTGCGCGTAAGGGTGAATGCCGTTGCGCTCAACTATCGCGATAAAATGGTGATTGAAGGCACTATGCCGATCCCGCTTTCCTTCCCGTTTACGCCGGCCTCGGACATGGCGGGGGTGGTGGACAGCACGGGGGAAGGCGTCACCCGTTTCCAGCCCGGCGCTCGCGTTATTTCCACCTTTTTCCCTGAGTGGTTCGACGGTAAGCCGCAGGCGGACGCACGAAATCTGCCCTATAAAACGTCCGGCGGCTACTTCCAGGGCATGCTGGCTGAGTATGTGATTGTGAAGGAAGATGCGCTGGTGGCCGCGCCGGAAACCCTGGATGACGCAGAGGCCAGCACCTTACCGTGCGCCGGGCTTACGGCGTGGTTCGCGCTGATCGAGCGTGGAAACTTGCGCGCCGGGCAAACGGTACTGGTACAGGGCACAGGTGGGGTGGCGATTTTCGCACTGCAAATTGCAAAAGCGCACGGCGCAGAGGTGTTTGTCACGTCGGGAAGTGATGAAAAACTGGCGCGGGCTAAAAATCTGGGGGCCAGGCAGGGCATCAACCGCCTGAAAGGCGACTGGGCTGAAACGACGCTGGCACTGACGCAGGATCGCGGTATCGACCATATTATTGAAACCGTGGGCGGGGAGAACCTGAAGCATTCCCTGCGCGCCGTAGCCGTTCATGGACGGATATCGGTCATTGGTGTGCTGGCGGGGGCGGAGATTTCACTGTCTGCTGGCGAGCTGTTGCTGAAATCTCCGGTCATTCAGGGGATTGGCGTGGGACATCGCCGGGCGCTGGAGGATTTTGTCCGGGCTGTTGATGTCACGAGTCTGAAGCCGGTCATTGAGCACCGCTACCGCTTTGATGAACTTGAACAGGCGCTCGACCATCTCGATCGCGGCGCGTTCGGTAAAATCGTTCTCACCCGCGAGTAAGTCATCATTCCCCCGGGATGCGTAAAAGGGGTATTCCTGTTGCGCAATGTAGCTCTATTTTTGTGTGCTTAATCGCGTTAGCATGAGGCAGCACTCATTTATCCCGGGGAACTCATGGCTATTAAACTCATTGCAATCGATATGGACGGCACGCTGCTGCTGCCAGACCACACTATCTCTCCAGCCGTTAAAAACGCGATCGCCGCGGCACGCGCGAAGGGCGTGAATGTGGTCCTGACCACGGGGCGTCCGTACGCGGGCGTACACAGCTACCTGAAAGAGTTGCATATGAATCAGCCTGGCGACTACTGCATTACCTATAACGGCGCGCTGGTACAAAAAGCCGCGGATGGCAGTACGGTTGCGCAAACTGCGCTGAGCTATGACGACTACCTGTTCCTGGAAAAATTGTCCCGTGAAGTGGGCTCCCACTTCCACGCGCTCGATCGCAATACGCTCTATACCGCCAACCGTGATATCAGCTACTACACGGTACATGAATCCTATGTTGCGACCATTCCGCTGGTGTTCTGCGAAGCCGAGAAGATGGATCCGGCGACCCAGTTCCTGAAAGTGATGATGATCGACGAACCGGAGATCCTGGATAAAGCGATTGCGCGCATTCCGGCCGAGGTGAAAGAGAAGTACACCGTGCTGAAAAGCGCGCCGTACTTCCTCGAAATCCTCGATAAACGCGTCAATAAAGGCACGGGGGTAAAATCGCTGGCCGACGCGTTGGGCATCAAACCTGACGAGATCATGGCGCTGGGCGACCAGGAAAACGACATCGCGATGATTGAATTCGCAGGCATGGGCGTGGCGATGGATAACGCCATTCCGTCGGTGAAAGAGGTGGCTAACTTTGTTACCAAATCCAACCTCGAAGACGGTGTGGCCTACGCGATTGAGAAATTTGTACTGTCCCGGTAACACATTGCCCTCAATCATCAGCCTCGGTTATCAACCGGGGCTTTTTTTGGCCCTGAGTTTATTGAGTTGTTCTTTTTGTGATCTGGATTGTAGTACAACATTAATTGATTGTACTACATTACGACTACAGCAAAGGCGAAAGGGTTCACGTTTGTACTGCAAAAGTGAGGCGAAATTCGGCGGTCGCGGTAAAGTAGTGATGGACTTACAGAGCACAAGGACTCTCCATGACGCTGAACAAAACCGATCGCATTGTCATCACGCTGGGCACTCAGATTGTGGGTGGCAAATACGTTCCCGGTTCGCCGCTGCCAGCAGAGGCTGAACTGTGCGAGGAGTTTGAAACTTCACGCAACATTATCCGGGAAGTGTTCCGCTCGCTGATGGCGAAGCGGTTGATTGAAATGAAACGCTATCGCGGCGCGTTTGTTGCACCACGTAACCAGTGGAACTACCTCGATACCGATGTCCTGCAGTGGGTGCTGGAAAATGACTACGACCCGCGGCTTATCGGTGCGATGAGTGAAGTACGAAACCTGGTCGAACCCGCCATCGCCCGCTGGGCAGCAGAGCGCGCAACGTCAGGCGATCTGGCGCAGATTGAGTCGGCGCTCAACGACATGATCGCCAATAACCAGAACCGGGAAGCGTTCAACGAGGCGGATATTCGCTATCACGAGGCGGTATTGCAGTCGGTGCATAACCCGGTGTTACAGCAGCTTAGCGTGGCGATCAGCTCGCTACAGCGAGCAGTATTTGAACGTACCTGGATGGGCGATGAGGCCAACATGCCGAAAACGCTTCAGGAACATAAAGCGCTGTTTGATGCGATACGGCATCAGGACGGCGATGCGGCAGAGCAGGCAGCACTCACCATGATTGCCAGCTCGACACGAAGGCTGAAGGAAATCACATGACATCACGCTACATCGCAATTGACTGGGGATCGACCAATCTGCGCGCCTGGCTATACCAGGGCGAGCAGTGCCTGGAGAGCAGGCAATCAGAAGCAGGCGTTACGCGTCTGAACGGGAAATCCCCCGAGGCGGTGTTAGCTGAGGTGACACAAAACTGGCGTGATGGCGCGACGCCGGTGGTGATGGCGGGAATGGTCGGCAGTAACGTGGGCTGGAAGGTTGCACCTTATCTGCCTGTTCCTGTCCATTTCTCCGCTATTGGCGAGCAGTTAACGTCCGTTGGCGACAATATCTGGATTATTCCCGGTTTGAGCGTCTCGCGTGACGATAACCACAACGTGATGCGCGGCGAAGAGACGCAGCTGCTCGGCGCGCGCACGCTTTCTCCTTCTTCTGTCTACGTAATGCCGGGTACGCACTGCAAATGGGTACAGGCTGACACGGAGCAAATCCACGATTTTCGCACTGTAATGACCGGCGAGTTACACCATTTGCTGCTCAATCATTCTCTGGTGGGTGCTGGCTTACCCGAGCAGAAAACGTCCCCGGAGGCCTTTACCGCCGGTCTTGAGCGCGGCCTCGCCTCGCCTGATGTTCTGCCGTCTCTTTTTGAGATCCGCGCCTCGCACGTGCTGGGAACCCTCCCGCGCGAGCAGGTCAGCGAGTTTCTTTCCGGCCTGCTGATTGGCGCAGAAGTCGCCAGCATGCGCGATTTTGTTGCGCAGGGGCAGGCCATCACGATTGTTGCAGGGTCATCGTTGGCTTCACGCTACGAGCAGGCTTTACGCCGCGCAGGGCACGACGTCTCAACGGTATCCGGTGACACGGCATTTCAGGCAGGAATAAGGAGCATCGCTCATGCAGTGGCAAACTGATCTTCCCCTTATCGCGATTTTGCGCGGTATCACGCCCGATGAGGCATTAGCCCATGTCGGGGCGGTTATCGATGCCGGGTTCGACGCGGTAGAAATCCCGCTCAACTCGCCGGATTGGGAAAAAAGCATCCCGGCAGTGGTGGAAGCGTTTGGGGATAAGGCGCTGATTGGCGCGGGGACCGTGCTAAAACCGGAGCAGGTGGATCGGCTGGCAAAGATGGGCTGCAAGCTTATTGTCACCCCCAACATTCATCCCGAGGTGATTCGTCGCGCAGTGGGTTACGGCATGACCGTCTGCCCGGGATGCGCCACGGCCACAGAAGCCTTTGCCGCTCTCGATGCGGGCGCACAGTCGCTCAAAATTTTCCCGTCGTCGGCCTTTGGCCCGGATTACATCAAAGCGCTGAAAGCGGTCTTACCCGCCAGCGTGCCGGTCTTTGCCGTGGGCGGCGTCACGCCAGAAAACCTGGTGCAGTGGATAAAAGCAGGCTGTGTGGGCGCGGGGCTGGGCAGCGATCTTTATCGCGCCGGGCAGTCCGTAGAACGTACCGCGCAGCAGGCGGCAGCATTTGTGAAAGCGTATCGAGAGGCAGTGCAATGAAAATAACCAAACTTACCACTTACCGTTTACCCCCGCGCTGGATGTTCCTGAAAATCGAAACCGATGAAGGCGTTGTCGGCTGGGGTGAGCCGGTGATCGAAGGCCGTGCGCGCACGGTTGAAGCCGCCGTGCACGAGCTGGGAGAATACCTGATTGGCCAGGATCCTGCGCGTATCAACGACTTGTGGCAGGTAATGTATCGTGCCGGTTTCTACCGTGGTGGCCCGATCCTGATGAGCGCCATCGCCGGTATCGACCAGGCGCTGTGGGATATCAAAGGCAAAGTGCTGAATGCCCCGGTCTGGCAACTGATGGGCGGCCTGGTGCGCGATAAAATCAAAGCCTACAGCTGGGTGGGCGGCGATCGCCCCGCGGAAGTGATCGACGGCATCACGCAGTTGCGCAACATTGGTTTTGACACCTTCAAGCTCAACGGCTGTGAAGAGATGGGCGTGATTGACAACTCGCGAGCGGTCGACCGCGCGGTCAATACCGTGGCGCAAATCCGTGAAGCCTTCGGCAACGAGATTGAATTTGGGCTGGATTTCCACGGACGCGTCAGCGCGCCGATGGCGAAAGTGCTGATTAAAGAGCTGGAGCCGTATCGCCCGCTGTTCATTGAAGAGCCCGTGCTGGCCGAGCAGGCAGAGTACTATCCGAAACTGGCAGAACAGACGCACATTCCCATCGCCGCGGGTGAACGCATGTTCTCGCGCTTCGAGTTTAAACGTGTGCTGGAAGCGGGCGGTATTGCGATCCTGCAGCCGGATCTCTCCCACGCGGGCGGCATCACCGAATGCTACAAAATTGCCGGAATGGCGGAAGCCTACGATGTGGCGCTGGCACCGCACTGTCCGCTCGGGCCGATTGCGCTGGCGGCCTGTCTGCACGTGGATTTTGTCTCCCGCAATGCCGTGTTCCAGGAGCAAAGCATGGGCATTCACTATAACAAGGGCGCAGAGCTGCTCGACTTTGTGAAAAACAAAGAAGACTTCAGCATGGAAGGCGGTTTCTTTAAACCGTTAACGAAGCCGGGCCTGGGCGTAGAAATTGACGAAGCCAAAGTCATTGAGCTCAGTAAAAACGCGCCAGACTGGCGTAACCCGCTGTGGCGTCATGAGGACGGCAGCGTAGCGGAGTGGTGATCGCCCTCCCGTAGGCCCGGTAAGCGAAGCGCCACCGGGCAAAAAAACATACATACAAAATTATAACCCTCTGTAAATTACAGGGCATGGTGAGCGGCTTCGCTATGCCCAAAATCTGGAGACAGATTGCGATGGATATTCCAGTTACTGCTGCAAAAATCGGGCGTCGCCGCTACCTGACGCTGATCATGATCTTTATTACCGTGGTCATTTGCTATGTCGACCGCGCCAACCTTGCCGTGGCATCGGCTCATATTCAGGAAGAGTTTGGCATCACCAAAGCGGAAATGGGCTACGTCTTCTCGGCGTTTGCCTGGCTGTATACGCTCTGCCAGATCCCCGGCGGCTGGTTCCTGGACCGCGTGGGGTCACGTCTGACTTACTTCATCGCCATTTTAGGCTGGTCCGTGGCGACCCTGTTCCAGGGCTTCGCGACCGGGCTGATGTCGCTGATTGGCCTGCGCGCCATCACCGGTATTTTTGAAGCACCAGCATTCCCGACCAACAACCGCATGGTGACCAGCTGGTTCCCGGAGCATGAGCGTGCTTCTGCCGTGGGCTTCTACACCTCCGGGCAGTTTGTTGGCCTGGCGTTCCTGACGCCGCTGCTCATCTGGATCCAGGAGCTGCTGAGCTGGCACTGGGTGTTTATTGTCACCGGCGGGATCGGCATTATCTGGTCGCTAATTTGGTTTAAGGTCTACCAACCTCCGCGGCTGACCAAAAGCATCACTAAAGCCGAGCTGGACTACATTCGCGATGGCGGCGGTCTGGTGGATGGCGATGCGCCGGTGAAAAAAGAGGCGCGCCAGCCGCTCACCAGAGCGGACTGGAAGCTGGTCTTCCACCGTAAGCTTGTGGGGGTATATCTGGGCCAGTTTGCGGTTACGTCGACGCTGTGGTTCTTTCTCACCTGGTTCCCGAACTACCTGACGCAGGAGAAGGGGATCACCGCGCTGAAGGCGGGCTTTATGACCACCGTACCGTTCCTTGCGGCCTTCTTCGGGGTACTGCTTTCGGGCTGGCTGGCGGACAAAATGGTGAAAAAAGGCTTCTCGCTGGGGGCTGCGCGTAAAACACCGATTATCTGCGGGCTGTTGATCTCAACGTGCATCATGGGCGCCAACTATACCAACGATCCGGTATGGATTATGACCCTGATGGCCGTGGCGTTCTTCGGAAACGGTTTTGCCTCCATTACCTGGTCGCTGGTGTCGTCGCTGGCACCGATGCGTCTGATCGGCCTGACCGGTGGCGTGTTCAACTTCGTTGGCGGGCTGGGCGGGATCACCGTGCCGCTGGTCATTGGTTACCTGGCGCAGGATTACGGTTTTGGCCCGGCGCTGGTCTACATCTCCGTCGTGGCATTGATCGGTGCGCTCTCCTACATCCTGCTGGTAGGCGATGTTAAACGAGTAGGCTAATTCTTCCGGATGTTTTACCCTGATGCGAAAACCGCGCATCAGGGTATCTTCATGAAACAAATCACCTTCGCTTCCCGTAACCACCAGCTCACCAATATCAATACCTGGACACCGGACAGCCAGTGGCTGGTCTACGACGTGCGCCCGTCAGGCGCGTCGTTCACCGGTGAAACCATTGAGCGGGTTAACGTCCATTCGGGCGAGGTGGAGGTGATTTATCGCGCCACAGACGGCGCACACGTTGGCGTGGTGACCGTTCATCCCGCACAAGAGAAATATGTCTTTATCCACGGCCCGAAAAACCCGGACGCAGACTGGCACTATGATTTTCACCATCGCCAGGGGGTGATTGCGCATCACGGCCAGGTGAGCAATCTGGATGCGATGGATATCACCGCGCCTTACACCGCAGGCGCGCTGCGCGGCGGCACCCATGTCCATGTCTTTAGCCCGAACGGGCAGTTCGTCAGCTTTACCTATAACGACCATGTGTTGCATGAGCGCGATCCAAAGCTCGATTTACGCAACGTCGGCGTGGCTGCGCCTTACGGCCCGGTGAAGCCGAAGGGGAACCATCCTCGGGCGTATTCGGGTGCCTTCTGGAGCGTGCTGGTTAGCCGCACGACGCCCAACCCGCAGCCGGGCAGCGATGAGATCAACCGCGCCTACGAAGAGGGCTGGGTAGGCAACAGCAGGCTGGCGTTTATCGGTGACACCCTCTCCGCGCAGGGCGAAAAAGTGCCTGAACTGTTTGTTGTCGATCTGCCAGAAGACGAGCAGGGCTGGAAACGTGCGGGTGATGCGCCGCTACAGGGTACGCCGGCAACCCTGCCCGCTCCGCCTGCAGGCGTGAAGCAGCGTCGTCTGACCTTTACCCATCAGAACCGCTATCCGGGGCTGGTGAACGTGCCGCGTCACTGGGTGCGCAGCAATCCGCAAGGAACGCAGATTGCGTTCCTGATGCGCGATGATAACGGTATCGTGCAACTGTGGCTGATCTCCTCCGAGGGCGGCGAGCCGCGCCAGTTAACGCATACAGAAAACGGTATCCAGTCGGCATTTAACTGGCATCCTTCGGGCAACCGCCTGGGATTTGTCATGGAAGATCGTATCGCCTGCTGCGACGCACGGACCGGAGAGGTGACGTTTTTGACGTCCGATCACGGCAATCCACCGTCTGCTGATGCGGTGGTGTTTTCGCCAGACGGGCACTTTATTGCGTGGATGGAAGAGACAGGCGGTTTCCGTCAGCTTTGGTTAACGGAAACCGCGCAGAACTAGCGTGGAGGCATTTCCGCGGGCGGGATAACGGCGTTTGTCGCCAGATTTTCCTGCTCGCTTTTTTCTACCCGTGAGCGCACGGAGTCGTCCTTACGAAATATATCCCACGGCAGCAGAAGCGTATCTGCCACCGCCGTAAACGGCATATCGAGGATAACCAGGGATTTGGTGCCCCAGTTGGTATCGTCATCGGAGATCATCGCCGCGCTGGCGCGAGTCCCCGGATATGTTCCTTCTTTACCGCCGGTGTGAGACATCACGCTCGAACACCCGCAAAGTAAAACTACCCCGCTGAACGTCGTCAGCTTTATCAGAACATTTTTCATCATCACTCAGTCATCGTTAATGGCACTGCATAGACCTGCAACTCAGGGTTATAGCGAGCCTTATCCAAAATGGATAGCCCGATAACCCCGCACTGTGGCAGCCATCGCAATTTAACCCTTTGTGCTGTTGTCCCAGTCTAAGCGAGATGCACAAATGTGCAAAAAAAAGTGCAGTTGTCGTGCTTGAAAAGCCCGGTTGCAGACCCATTTTATGAATGTGGCCCGATAACGAACACGCCTGATGGGTGTTCGGGGGCGCAAAGGCCTGTCCATGGTGGAAGGCACTATTTTCTCGCTGATTTCAGGAGTTTTATTTATGCGTAACTTCGATCTTTCTCCGCTATACCGTTCTGCAATTGGTTTTGACCGCCTGTTTAACCATTTAGAAAATAACCAAAGCCAGAGCAACGGCTACCCTCCTTACAATGTTGAGCTGGTTGACGAAAACCACTACCGCATCGCCATTGCCGTCGCCGGTTTTGCAGAAAACGAACTGGAGATCACCGCGCAGGACAACCTGCTGGTGGTGAAAGGTTCCCATACGGCTGAGCAGAAAGAGCGTACCTACCTCTACCAGGGCATCGCCGAGCGCAACTTTGAACGCAAGTTCCAGTTAGCCGAGAACATTCACGTGAAAGGCGCGAACCTGGTTAACGGCCTGCTGTTTATCGAACTGGAACGTGTGATTCCGGAAGAGAAAAAACCGCGTCGTATCGAAATTAACTAATTTTGCGGGTCGCCCGAGCGGCCCACCCAGACTTGCTTGCCGTAACGGGAGCATATGCGAATCCATCAGGATTTGCAGGAACAACTGCGCACAAAATTAAACTGTGCCGAACTCGCTTCTCAGAAGGAGATTTAGTATGCGTAACTATGATTTATCCCCCTTACTGCGTCAGTGGATTGGTTTTGACAAACTGGCGAATGCCCTGCAAAACACCGCTGAGCAACAGACGTTTCCGCCGTACAACATCGAAAAAAGCGACGATAACCACTATCGCATCACCCTGGCGCTGGCCGGCTTCCGTCAGGAGGATCTGGATATCCAGCTTGAAGGCACGCGCCTGACCGTTAAGGGTACGCCGGAAAAACAAGAGACCGAGACCAAATGGCTGCATCAGGGGCTGGTTAATCAGCCGTTTAGCCTGAGCTTTACTCTGGCAGACCATATGGATGTAACCGGCGCAACGTTTACTAACGGGCTGCTGCATATTGATCTGACCCGTAACGTGCCGGAAGCTATCGCGCCGCAGCGTATCGCCATTAGCGACCGACCGGCGTTGAACAGTTAGCACTGTGCGGGCTGATGCCCGATCCTTTCCCACAGGGCTGAGGGATCCCCATAAAATAATGCCTGCACAGACAACCCCCTCTCCCTTGAGGGAGAGGGCTGGGGTGAGGGGGAACATACGGCTCTGGTGGACATTCCGTTCACTTTATGTTCCTTGCTACTCTGTAACAGCATGACCAGTGAACGTGCCAGGGCGGCTCAATCGCCACCGCCCTGGCGACCCGGGCTCCCGGCGGTAAATCGCCGCTTCGCGGTACCCTCAGCTTATTCCTCCAGGCTATCGGGTCGGGCATGAGCCTGCATCCCTGCAGGCCACGCCCTCTCGGCGCATCCCTGCGCCTCGCCCCGGCCTTACGGAAACGCTTCGGCGATTTACAGCCGGACCAGGGCATCGCTGTAAGTCATTAATTTTGCTGAAGCAACGTTCATCGCTTCAGGTAAAAAATTACTGGGGATTCCTCAGCCCACAGGGAGAGGGTGCACACACTAAAAACGGTCACCCGAGGGGGACCGTTTTGCTTTTACCTTCGGCTTTTTTGTGCGCCATCGCCCATACAACCGCCCCCTGCTCTGAGAGAATCCTTAGCATAACTAAGGTTATGCTAAGGAAGGGGATCATGAGTGATATCGCGTTAACCGTCAGCGTGTTGGCCCTGGTCGCCGTCGTTGGGCTATGGATTGGCAACGTCAAAATCCGCGGCGTTGGGTTTGGTATTGGCGGGGTGCTGTTTGGCGGTATTTTTGTCGGGCACTTCGCCGACAAGCTCGGGCTGGTCCTCAGCGCCGAAATGCTCCACTTTATTCAGGAATTTGGCCTGATCCTGTTCGTCTATACCATTGGCATTCAGGTGGGGCCGGGCTTCTTCGCTTCCCTTCGGGTCTCCGGGTTGCGTCTCAATCTCTTTGCCCTCGCTATTGTGGTGATGGGCGGGCTGGTGACCGCGCTTCTGCACAAACTTTTCGCAATCCCGCTTCCCGTGGTGCTGGGCATTTTCTCCGGGGCGGTGACCAACACGCCTGCGCTCGGTGCGGGGCAGCAAATCCTGCGTGATTTGGGTATCGAACCCGGCATTGTTGATCAGATGGGGATGAGCTATGCCATGGCCTATCCGTTTGGCATTTGCGGCATTCTGCTCTCCATGTGGCTGGTTCGCGTCCTGTTTCGCATCAACGTCGATAAAGAGGCGAAAGACCACGAAACCACGCTCACCAACGGCCATATGCCGATCAAAACCATCAATATTCGGGTCGATAACCCCAATCTGAACAATATGGCGATCCAGGACGTGCCGATCCTGAACAGCGCCAACATTATCTGCTCGCGCCTTAAGCGCGACGATATGCTGATGGTGCCCGCGCCGGGCACCGTTATTCAGCAGGGGGATCTGCTGCACCTGGTCGGCCAGCCCGGCGATCTCAACAACGCGCGGCTGGTGATCGGTCAGGAAGTGGACACCTCGCTCTCCACCCGCGGCACCGATATGCGCGTGGAGCGCGTGGTGGTAACAAACGAGCACGTTCTCGGCAAGAAAATCCGCGATCTGCAGGTGAAAGAGCGTTATGACGTCGTGATCTCCCGCCTTAACCGCGCGGGTGTGGAACTGGTCGCCAGCCCGGAGGCCAGCCTGCAGTTTGGGGATATCCTTAACCTGGTCGGGCGGCCGTCGTCCATTGACGCCGTCGCGGATATGGTCGGTAACGCTCAGCAAAAACTGCAGCAGGTGCAGATGCTGCCGGTGTTTATCGGTATCGGGTTGGGTGTACTGCTCGGCTCCATTCCGCTGTATGTGCCGGGCTTCCCGGTGGCGCTCAAGCTCGGCCTGGCGGGCGGACCGCTGATTATGGCGCTGATCCTCGGACGTATTGGCTGCATCGGTAAGCTCTACTGGTTTATGCCGCCGAGCGCCAACCTGGCGCTGCGCGAGCTGGGTATTGTGCTGTTTCTGGCGGTGGTCGGGCTGAAGTCCGGCGGGGATTTTGTCGATACCCTGGTCAGAGGGGAAGGGATGAGCTGGGTCGGCTACGGCATATTCATCACGGCAATCCCGCTGCTGACGGTAGGCATACTGGCGCGTATGTTCGCTAAAATGAACTACCTGACGCTCTGCGGCATGCTTGCGGGCTCGATGACGGACCCACCCGCACTGGCCTTTGCCAATAACCTGCACGCCACCAGCGGCGCGGCGGCGCTCTCCTACGCCACGGTTTATCCGCTGGTAATGTTCCTGCGCATTATCACCCCGCAGCTACTGGCGGTGCTGTTCTGGGGGATGAGCTAACAGGTCGTCCGGGTGGATGCGCCGCAGATGGTAGTCCACCTGGTAATCGCTGGTGTTTCGGAACATGACGGAATAGTTGAGAAACTCGCCGCTGTCGCTGTAGGAAAGGGACGTGATTCGCAGCAGCGGCGTCTGTTCCGGAAGATTCAGATAACCCGCCAGCTGTTTATCCGCCAGCACCGGCGTCAGGCTCTCGTAATTGCCGCTAATGGTGATCCCGCACTCCTTCTCGATGTAATCAAACTTTGACCCTTCAAGATGCGCCAGAGAGAGGTTACGGAACAGCTTCACCGGCATAAAACTGTCCTCCAGCATCAGCGGTTTTCCGTCCACGTAGCGCACCCGCCGGGAAAAGTAGATCCGCTCATCCACCTGAATCCGCAACTGGCTGGCGATGGCGGGCGGCGCGGGCATTACTTCGAACTGCAACACCTTGCTCTGCACCTCTTTCCCCTGCTGGCGCAACACCTCCACCAGCCCGGTGAGGTTTGTGGTTTCATGGTGAACGTCTTTACGCGCGACAAACGTTCCGCTGCCGTGCCGCCGCTCAACCAGGCCCCAGCTCACCAGCAGATCCAGCGCTTTGCGGATGGTCATTCGCGCCACGCCGAACTCCTGCGCCAGCGCTTTTTCGCCCGGCAACGGGCTGCCGATGTTGTAGTCCGACGAATTCAGCCGCAGCCGCAACCTGTCGGCGATAGATTTGTAGATCACCAGTAGACCTCTCTGCCCTTATCAGGGCGTGGCTGGCGTCCTGATATGTCCATATTTACCGCAAAAAGTAGACCTGATTGGTCAAAATAAAACCATGAATGCGATCACGAATCGCAGCGGCACGCCATGTTCGCGCATCAGTAAGTTCTTATGCTCACTTCAGGCCAGCAAAAAACCATAAAGGCCTCTCTCCCCTACAGGTTGTTACGTGAGGATTTAAAAATGCTCAGTCAAATACAACGTTTTGGCGGTGCCATGTTTACCCCGGTGTTGCTGTTTCCGTTCGCCGGGATCGTGGTGGGAATCGCCATTATGCTTCGCAATCCGCTGTTTGTTGGCGAAGCCTTAACGGCCCCTGATAACCTTTTCGCGCAGATCGTTCACATCATTGAAGAGGGCGGCTGGGCGGTCTTTCGTAATATGCCGCTGATTTTTGCCGTTGGCCTGCCGATTGGCCTGGCGAAGCAAGCGCAGGGCCGTGCCTGTCTGGCGGTGCTGATTAGCTTCCTCACCTGGAACTACTTCATCAACGCAATGGGCATGACCTGGGGCCACTTTTTTGGCGTCGATTTCACCGCCGAACCGACGGCAGGCAGCGGGCTGGCGATGATTGCCGGGATTAAAACGCTCGATACCAGCATCATCGGTGCCATCATCATTTCGGGCATCGTTACCGCCATCCACAACCGCTATTTTGACAAGCCGCTGCCGGTGTTTCTGGGAATTTTTCAGGGCAGCTCGTTTGTCGTTATCCTCGCGTTCTTCGTCATGATCCCCTGCGCCTGGCTGACGCTGCTGGGCTGGCCAAAAGTGCAGATGGGCATCGAGTCCCTGCAGGCTTTCCTGCGCTCTGCCGGTGCGCTGGGCGTCTGGGTCTATACCTTCCTGGAACGCATTCTGATCCCAACCGGGCTGCACCACTTCGTCTACGGTCCGTTTATCTTCGGCCCGGCGGCGGTAGAGGGTGGGATTCAGGTCTACTGGGCGCAGCACCTGCAGGCGTTTAGCCAGAGCACGCTGCCGCTGAAAACCCTGTTCCCGGAAGGCGGATTCGCGCTGCACGGCAACTCGAAAGTGTTTGGCTCGGTCGGGATTGCGCTGGCCATCTGGTACACCGCCTCACCGGAAAACCGCGTCAAGGTCGCAGGGCTGCTGATCCCGGCCACGCTCACCGCCGTGCTGGTGGGCATTACTGAACCGCTGGAATTCACCTTCCTGTTTATCTCGCCGCTGCTGTTTGCCGTCCACGCCGTGCTGGCGGCCACCATGGCGACGGTGATGTACGTCTTCGGCGTCGTCGGCAACATGGGCGGCGGCCTGCTGGACCAGTTCCTGCCGCAAAACTGGATCCCGATGTTCCACAACCACGCGTCAACGGTGTTCACCCAGATTGGCATTGGCGTCTGCTTCACCGGGATCTACTTCGTGGTCTTCAAAACGCTGATTGTGCATCTGAACCTGAAAACGCCGGGCCGGGAAGCGAGCGAAATCAAACTCTACAGCAAGGCGGACTATAAGGCGGCGCGCGGGCACACCACCGCCCCGGCAGCGGCCAGCCAGCAGGTTGGACAGGCAGCCGGGTTCCTGCAGGCGCTCGGCGGTGCGGCCAACATCGAAAGCATCAACAACTGTGCTACCCGCTTGCGTATCGCCCTGGTCGATATGGCGAAAACCCAAAGCGATGACGTCTTCAAAGCCCTCGGCGCCCACGGCGTGGTGCGACGCGGCAACGGCATTCAGGTGATTGTCGGTCTGCACGTTCCTCAGGTGCGCGACCAGCTGGAATCGCTGATGAAAACCCCTTTAACGAATGAACAAACCACCCTGACAGAGGCTATATCATGAAAAAATTCTCAGTTGTCATTGCAGGCGGCGGCAGCACCTTTACGCCTGGTATCGTCCTGATGCTGTTAGCCAACCGTGACCGTTTCCCGCTGCGCGCCCTGAAGTTCTATGACAACGACGGCGCACGCCAGGAGACCATCGCCGAAGCGTGCAAAATCATCCTTAAGGAACAGGCGCCGGAGATTGAATTCAGCTATACCACCGATCCGAAAGCGGCGTTTACCGATGTGGATTTCGTGATGGCGCATATCCGCGTGGGCAAATACCCGATGCGTGAAAAAGATGAAAAAATCCCGCTGCGCCACGGTGTGCTGGGCCAGGAAACCTGCGGACCGGGTGGCATCGCCTACGGCATGCGCTCAATCGGCGGCGTGCTGGAGCTGGTGGATTATATGGAGCAGTACTCCCCGAACGCATGGATGCTGAACTACTCCAATCCGGCAGCGATTGTCGCGGAAGCGACCCGTCGCCTGCGTCCGAACGCCAAAATTCTCAATATCTGCGATATGCCGATCGGCATCGAAGGGCGTATGGCGCAGATTGTCGGCCTGAAAGACCGCAAAGAGATGCGCGTGCGTTACTACGGCCTGAACCACTTCGGCTGGTGGACGTCGATTGAAGATCTCGACGGCAACGATCTGATGCCGAAACTGCGCGAATACGTCGCTAAAAACGGCTATGTACCGCCGTCTGACGACGCCCATACCGAAGCGAGTTGGAACGATACCTTCGCCAAAGCCAAAGACGTGCAGGCGCTGGATCCGGACACCATGCCGAACACTTACCTGAAATATTACCTGTTCCCGGACTACGTGGTGGCGCACTCCAGTCCCGAGCGAACCCGCGCCAATGAGGTGATGGATCACCGTGAGAAGCACGTGTTCAGTTCCTGCCGGGCGATTATCGCAGCCGGGAAATCTTCCGCCGGTGAGCTGGAGATTGACGAACATGCGTCCTATATCGTCGATCTGGCGACCGCGATTGCCTTCAATACCCAGGAGCGGATGCTGCTGATTGTGCCGAACAACGGGGCGATCCATAACTTTGATGCCGACGCGATGGTGGAGATACCGTGCCTGGTGGGCCATAACGGGCCGGAGCCGCTCACGGTGGGCGATATTCCGCACTTCCAGAAAGGGCTGATGAGCCAGCAGGTGGCAGTGGAAAAACTGGTGGTGGATGCCTGGGAGCAGCGCTCGTACCAGAAACTCTGGCAGGCGATCACCCTCTCCAAAACCGTACCGAGTGCCTCTGTGGCGAAAGCGATTCTGGATGACCTGATCGAGGCCAATAAGGGATTCTGGCCGGAGCTGCATTAATATTCCCGACCGGCATCGCCCGATGCCGGTCTCCTTGTCCTGGTCGATTTACGCTATGCTGAAGCCTGCCCGTAGCACGACAAGGAACCTTCATGAAAATTTCCCGCCTCGGCGAAGCGCCGGACTACCGCTTCTCTCTGGCCAATGAACGCACGTTTTTAGCGTGGATCCGCACCGCACTGGGTTTTCTGGCGGCAGGTGTCGGCCTCGACCAGCTCGCGCCTGATTTCGCCACGCCGTTGATTCGTGAAGTGCTGGCTCTGCTGCTGTGTCTGTTCGCGGGCGTGCTGGCGATTTATGGCTACCTGCGCTGGCTGCGCAATGAGAAGGCGATGCGTCTGAAGCAGGATCTGCCCTATACGCGCGGGCTACTCATCATCAGCGCAATCCTGCTGGCGGTGGCGGGCGTGGTGATGGTGCTGGTGTTTTATGGCGGATAGCCGCAAAGCACGACGCGAAGCGGACCCCGGCCTGCAGCCGGAGCGGACGTCGCTGGCCTGGCTGCGTACGCTGCTGGGGTATGGCGCGCTGATTGCCCTGGCGATTAAGCACAACTGGCACCACACCGGGGTGCCGTTCTGGATCTCCGTAGTCGTACTCGCGCTGGTGGCTGTCATTTTATGGCGCTATACCCGCAGCCGTAACCTGATGGACGTGGCGCAGGACGATTTTGTGCAGCCGAAGGCGGTGCGGGATAAGTTCCTCATCGCCCTGGCCGTGCTGTCGCTGTCACTGCTGTTTGCGATCACCCATATTCAGCAAATTTTGCACCTGTAGGCCGGGTAAGGCGCAGCCGCCACCCGGCATCATGGCTTCCCTTGAGCCAGATACTTCGCCATCTCCTCTTCAGGTACCATGCCGCCGCCGGTCGCCCACACCAGGTGAGTGACGTTCGCATCGGAATGCACGCGCAGCGGCCCGGCCATGCCCGCCAGCGCGGACGGCTCCAGGCGAATCCCTTCCTCCTGCGCCAGCCAGCCGAGCATGTCGTACATGCTCTGATCGGAGAGCGTGTAGAACCCGTCGAGCAGGCGTTCCATCGCGCGGCCCACGAAGCCAGAGGCGCGCCCTACCGCCAGCCCGTCGGCGGCCGTCAGGTTATCAATGCCCAGGTCCTGCACGGCAATCTCATCGTGCAGGCCGGTGTAGACGCCCAGCAGCATGCACGGAGAGTGCGTGGGCTCCGCGAAGAAGCAGTGGACGTTGTCACCAAAGGCCAGCTTCAGGCCAAACGCCACGCCGCCAGGGCCGCCGCCGACGCCGCACGGCAGATAGACATACAGCGGGTGTTCGGCATCCACCACGCGGCCCTGTTCGGCAAACTGTGCTTTCAGACGCTCGCCTGCAACGGCGTAGCCCAGGAACAGGGTGCGGGAGTTTTCATCATCGATAAAGAAGCAGTTCGGATCGCTTTCCGCCGCTTTGCGTCCCTGCTCCACCGCCACGCCGTAATCCTGCTCATATTCCACGACGATGACGCCGTGGCTGCGCAGTTTGGCTTTTTTCCACTCGCGGGCGTCGGCAGACATATGCACCGTCACCTTAAAGCCGATGCGTGCGCTCATGATGCCGATGGACATCCCCAGGTTGCCGGTGGAGCCCACCGCGATGCTGTACTGGCTAAAGAAGTCCTTAAAGCGCGGCTCCAGCAGAACGCTGTAGTCGTCTTCGACGCTCAGCAATCCGGATTCCAGCGCCAGTTTTTCCGCGTGGGTCAGCACCTCATAGATGCCGCCGCGCGCTTTAATCGAGCCGGAGATCGGCAGATGGCTGTCTTTTTTCAGCAGCAGCGCGCCGGGAATGGCTTTGCCAGATTCTTTCTCCAGACGTGCCTGCATTGCCGGAATGGCGACCAGTTCGGATTCAATTATCCCCTTCGTGGCGGCTGTCTCCGGGAAGGCTTTCGCCAGATACGGTGCGAAGCGGTTGAGACGCGCATGCGCGTCGTCCACGTCGGCTTTGGTCAGCCCGACATAGGGCAGCCCCTCAGCCAGCGTGGTGGTACGCGGGTTAAGCCAGGTGGTTTCTTTCAGGGCAATCAGATCCTCAACCAGAGGAAACTGTGCGGTTAAAGTGGTGATAGTTGCGTTTTCCATAATACGTCTCTTCGCGCTCAGATAATGAAAGAAAGCAGGAATGTGCCGCCAAGTGCAAGCACCGAGGCGATAAACGTCGCCGTCGTATAGTATTTGAAGGTCTCATGCAGGGTCGCGCCGCAGTATTGCTTCACCAGCCAGAAGAGAGAATCGGTAACGATCGTGCAGCCAATGGCGCCAGAACCGATGGCTATGGTAATGATCTCCGGGCTGACGTTCGGGTAGAGCGGCAGCATCGGCGCGACGATAGCCGTCGCCCCCATCATCGCCACCGTGGCGGAGCCGACGGCGGCATGCAGCACCAGCGCCACCAGCCAGGCGAGCAGGATTGGGTGCATGTGCAGGTTCGAGAGAATATGCGCCAGGGAGTCCGCCAGCCCGCTGGTTTTCAGGATGGCGTTGAACGCACCGCCCGCACCGATAATCAGCAAAATATTGGCGATAGAGCCAAACCCGTGCTCCGTATGGGTCAGCATGGCACCCATGCCCATATGCTGGCGGATCCCCAGCAGGTAGTAGGCAACAAACACGGCGATAAACATCGCGGTGATCGGGTTGCCGATAAATTCCAGCAGGGTATACAGCGTGCTTTCTTTCGCCATATTCAGCTCGGCGACGGTCTTCACCAGCATCAGGGCAATCGGCAGCAGCACCGTGAAAAGCGTGGCGCCCAGCGACGGCAGGGTATGCTCTTCCCGCACCTTCAGGTCTGAAAATTCCGCCGGAACCGGTTTATATGGCAGACGGTTGCCGAGCAGCTTCAGGAACAGCGGGCCGCCGACCAGAGACGCCATCAGGCCCACCAGCAAACCGTAGACAATCACCGTGCCGACGTCCGCCCCCAGCTTGTTGGTGACAAACAGCGCAGCCGGATGCGGCGGCACCACGCAGTGCACCGCCATCAGCGCGGTACAGAGTGGAATGGCAAGCTTAAGCAGGGAGGTATTGGTCTTTTTGGCGATGGAAAATGCCAGCGGGATCAGCAGAACCACGCCCACTTCCACGAACAGCGTAATGCCGCAGATCAGGCCTACCAGCACCATAATCACGTCTGCTGACAGCCAGCGGCAGCGCTGCAAGGTCATCCCGATGCGTTCTGCCGCGCCGGAAACCTCCATCATCTTGCCCAGAATGGTGCCAAGACCAATCACCGCCGCCAGGAAGCCCAGCGTACCGCCAATACCGCTCTCAATGGCGTTTACCATATCCAGCGGGCTCATCCCCATCATTGCGCCGACGAAAAAGCTCGCCAGCAGCAGCGCGAGGAACGGGTGAAACTTCAGTTTTACGATGGTTAAAACAATCAACACAATGCTGATAAGCAGCGTTGTCACAACCCAGACCGGCGATCCCATATCTCACCTCACCCCTATGTCATTTGCGGGTATTGGACGAAAAAACGGCGTGGGCTGACAAACGATATAAATTGGCGTTCAGGTGAGCCAGATTGAACCAACTGAGTGACTGAACTCTAAAAAGTGCAGAAATTTCGCCGTTGGTTCACATAAATTCACCCTCGCACGGTATGCTGAGGGCAGAAATAACGTGTGAGAATTGTGATGACCGATGCGAATGACGCCAGAAACCGGCTGTTAAACGGCTGGCAGCTGTCGAAAATGTACACCTTTGAAGTGGCCGCCCGGCATGAGTCCTTCGCCCTGGCGGCGGCGGAACTCTCGCTCAGTCCCAGCGCGGTGAGCCACCGCATCAACCTGCTGGAAGATGAGCTGGGCATTCAGCTGTTTGTCCGCTCGCACCGTAAAGTGGAGCTGACGCAGGAGGGAAAACGGGTTTACTGGACCCTTAAATCGTCCCTCGACACCCTGAATCAGGAAATTCTGGACATCAAAAATCAGGCGCTATCCGGTACGCTGACGGTCTACTCCCGCCCGTCAATCGCCCAGTGCTGGCTGGTGCCCATGCTGGGGGATTTTACCCGCCGCTACCCGTCGATATCCCTCACCATCCTGACCGGCAATGATTACGTGAACATGCAGCGAACCGGTATTGATCTGGCGCTCTATTTCGACGATACGCCATCAAACCACCTGTCTCATCACTTTCTGATGGATGAAGCGATTTTGCCCGTCTGTTCGCCAGCGTATGCCCGCGAGCATGAGCTGCTGAAAAATCCCCATAATCTCAGCCATTGTACGTTACTCCACGACCGTCAGGCCTGGAGCAATGATTCCGGCACGGATGAGTGGCTGAGCTGGGCGCAGCATTTCGCGGTGACGATGCCGCCATCATCGGGTATTGGCTTCGATCGCTCGGACCTGGCCATTATCGCGGCCATGAATGACGTGGGGGTGGCGATGGGGAGAAAGCGGCTGGTGCAAAAGCGGCTTGAGCGGGGTGAGCTGATTGCACCGTTTGGCGAAAAGACCCTCAAATGCCATCAGCATTACTACGTCTCAACGCTACCTGGCCGTCAGTGGCCGAAAATTGACGCCTTTATCGGCTGGCTGAGAGAGCGGGTAAGCTGAAGAATTATTACGCTTTGACGCTACACCAAATGTGAAAAAGCGTGCTAAATACAGGTAATGCTTTCGATTTATCCAGGGTAAACCGTGTTAAAGCCTCTCATTGCTACCGCGTTAATGATCTCTTCCGGCTGGGCCATTGCCGCTGAGCCGCCGCTGACAGCTGCCCGTTATGCGCAACAGCTGGGCGTCGGGATGGATGTGGACTGGGCGCGCACCGAGCGCGGTATTCGCGAGTTTGACCCGCTGGTGGTCCGCGATTTTCGGGCTAAAGGCATTACCCACGTGCGCATCCGCGTGGCGGATGAACCGACAGAGGCGCGGCTGATCCACCTGCGTAAGCTGGTCGAAGCCTGCGAACAGTATGGCGTGATCCCGATTATCGCCTATCAGGCTGATGAGTATAAAAACGACCCGAAAGCTGACAACGAGAAAGAGGCGATCAACTGGTGGATTGCTGTGGCGCACTATTTCGGTCAGAGCTTCCCGCTGCTGGGGTTTGACCTTATTTATGAGCCGGCTGACAAGCTTAATCACAATCTGGCGTCGTTAAACCACGTCTATGAAAAAAGCATCAAAGCAATCCACGACATCGACCCGCAGCGCATGATCTTCATCGCACCGCGCCTGCGCGCCGCGCCGGAGGATTTAACCAGCCTGAAGCTGCCTGCCCATAGCCAGAACTACCTGCTGGCAGAATGGCATATTTTCCCATGGGGACCGCTGAAAAATAACGGTAAATACCCGTGGACGTCCGGCACGGCGGCGGAGAAAGCGGCTATTCACAGTCGCATTACGACGGCGCTGCGCTGGCAGCAAAAAACCGGACACGTCAGCTGGGTGGGGGGCTGGGGCGTTGGGGAGTCAAACCGCTTTACACCGACCGCCTCGCAAATGGCCTTCGCTACCTTTATGGCCTGTGAGCTGCAAAAGGCGAAAATTCCGTACGCGATCAACGCGGATTTCCAGTTTTACGACGGAGAAGAGGGCGCCTGGCGGCCTGCGCCAGAGCCGTTGTTACAGGCCATGATCGCCCCTGTCTGTGAAAAGCCCGGCGAGAAGCCGGGCCATCATGCAGTTAAACCGGCTGCTCGTGATGTGGAACACGCGACGCCAGCGGCAGCCAGCACAGTAAAATCAGCAGCCCCATCAGCGTCATCAGCAGGCCCAAACTAGACTGCCCGGTCTGCGGCATCATCGCCGAGAGCCAGGCCAGCGCGCCGGAACCGATATTCTGCAAACCACCTACCAGCGCGCCCGCCGTACCTGCGAGGAACGGGAACGGCTCCATCGCGCCGCTGGTGGCAAGCGGGAACAGCATGCCTGCACCGAAGAAGAACAGTGCCGCCGGGATCAGCAGCGTCCAGACGGTCATCACACCGAACAGCCCCGGGATCCACATCATCAGGCCTGCCAGCAGGCAGCTGATCACCGACTGCCACATCAGCGTTGAGAAACGCTTGTTCTGACGTCCGGCGAACCATGCCCCGAAGAATGCCGCCGGTATCGGCAGAATAAACAGAATACTGACCACCATACTGCTCAGGCCAAGACCTGCGCCCAGCAGCACGCCGGAGCAGGCTTCAAACACCGCAATGCCCGCCAGACCGCCGATCAGCATCAGCAGGTAACAGGTAAACGACCCGTTGCCGAACAGCGTTTTATAGCTGGCGATGAGCTTGGTGCGCGGTGCGTCCTGAGGGCGGGTTTCCGGCATCCAGCGCGCCATGCTGAAGGTGACAATCACACAGAGCACCAGCAGGAAGGCGTAGCAGGCGCGCCAGGACCACATGGTGTCCAGCAGGCCGCCGATCAGCGGCGCCAGCAGCGGGCTGACCAGAATACCCATATTTAACAGGCTGTTGGCATGGCGGAGCTGGGTGCCCTGATACATGTCACGCGGTAAAGTTCGCGCCATCACCCCACCGACGCCGGTACCAACACCCTGCAGGGCGCTGGCGGCAATCAATACGGTCAGGCTGTGGGTGGTGATGGCAATCACCGTCGCGATCATGAAGATGCACATGCCTGTCAGAATGACCGGGCGGCGGCCGATACGGTCTGAGAGCGGCCCGTAGAATAACTGCGACACGCCATAGGTCAGCAGGTAGGCCGCCATCACGCTTTGTACTGCGCCCTCGCGGACGTTGAGTTCCTTTGCCATGTCGGCAATCGCCGGAATGTAGATGGTTTGCGCCATCTGACCGACGGCCACCAGTAACACCAGCATCAACAATAAGTTAACGTTCCTTTGTTTTTTCATGTCGCAGAATACTTTTGCCAAAAGAGAAAAATGAAGAATAAGTGACTATGCATTCCCATAAATGCGCGAGGAATCTACCACAGTGAGATGACAAATTGAGCATTACTGAGATGAATGGAGAAACAGAAAAAGGCAGGATTTGTAAACAAGATCGGCAACTAATGTTGCCAGTGATTTACGCGAGGCGCAGCAGGATCGCGCCACCCGCAATACCCAGCGCCGCGGCAATGCGCAGACCCGCAACCTTCTCTTTTAACAGCACAAACGCGATCAACGCCCCAAAGAGAATGGAGGTTTCACGCAGCGCGGCGACCACTGCCAGCGGGGCCTGCGTCATTGCCCATAGCGCCAGGCCATAAGAACCCATGGTCCCCACGCCGCCGAGCAGCCCCTTTTTCCAGTGCAGACGGAGATAGCTGGACGCTTCACGCCGACGCGCCACCATCGCCCAGCACAGCAGACAGAAGCCGTTCATAAAGAAGGTCCACAGCGTGTAGCCCAGCGCGGTGTCGGATAAACGCACACCGGTGCCATCTACCAGCGTATACCCGGCGATAAAACAGGCGTTCAGCAGCGCCAGCCAAATCCCTTTTCGGGACTGCATGCGTCCGTTCATCGCCATGGCCAGGATCGACAGACAGATCACCCCGATGCCGGACCAGGCAAGCCACGAGAGACTATCGCCGAGCACCAGTACGCTTACCAGCGCCACCAGCAGCGGTGCGGTACCGCGCATCAGCGGATAGGTCTGGCTCATATCCGAGACCTGATAGGTCTTCGCGACCAGAACCGTATACACCACCTGTAAGGCGCAGGAAACGATCAGGAACGGCCAGCTGGCGGCGGAGGGCTGAGGAGAGAAAGGCAGTAATACCAGAGCGATTAGCGTGGCGGAGCCGCTGACGCTGATCGCAGAATAGAGCTTGTCCGTTCCGGCTTTAACGATGGCGTTCCAGCTGGCATGCAGCAGTGCGGCGAAGAGTAAAATGCAGAAAACGGTGATGGTCATGGCGTCTCGGATGGTGAATTGTCACTCAACTGTAACATTCACAACCCGATGCTGCCAGCCGCTCAGACCGCGCAGAAAAGACGGTGCGTCACCCGCGGTTCATCAGACACCAGCCTGAAGCCCGCCTGGTGATAGAAGCCATACGCGCTGTCCGGCGCATGGGTATTGAGAAAATCAAACCAGATGCTGGCATCGGCCATCACCACGCTTAAAAGCTGTTTGCCAATGCCCATCCCGCGGCACTTCTCACTGACGTAGAGATGGCGAATACGCCCGGCGCGTGGCTGCTGGCTGAACGGATCGCGGTTAAGCCCGCATACGCCCACCAGCCTGCCGTTAAGAAACGCCCCCAGCAGCTTTTCACCCGGCGCGTTAAAGCGGTTTTCGCCGCGTTGCCAGTTCTCTTCCAGCCTGCGCAGCATGTTGAAATTCAGTGCGATACTCTCCGCCTTAAGGGCGATGTACCCCGGCTCTTCTGGGGTAACAGGCTCAATTAACAGACGCGACATAGCATTCCCTCGTTATTAAAGAGGGGCGGTTGCCCGCCCCTCTCAGGTGCGACTTGAACCTGAATCACCGAAGGTATTTCAGGACAGCATCAAGCAGTTGCAGTACTGCAACAATGAGTTTGAGGATAAGTATCACCATATCCACTACGCTCATACGCGTCTCCTTTTGGTTAAAAGGAGCACGATGCTGGCGTACCTTTCCGCCGCCTGTGGCCAGCACCTGGATTGACGTAACACAGTGTGCTCACTTCAGGGGTTAAGGCACTGACGGCACCACCCGTTTCAGCCAGGACTTCGTTGCGCCGGTAGAACTGCGGCCCCCTCGCTCACTGCGAACACCTTCAGTATAGATAAATACTGTATGTATGAACAGTATTTTGTGGACAAAATCTGGAAGGCGATCCATACTCAAAAACGTCAAAATCCGTGCCTCAATTGCGCGTTCGTTTTCGATCGCGTATACTTTTTGCGTTGACGTAACACAGTGTGTTCTGCGGCGACCAACCGCAAAACCCTGATAAAAACCTCGCTCCGGCGGGGTTTTTTGTTTTCTGGGCTATCCCTTTTTAAGGAGAAGTACCTGATAAATTTTGCACGATAACATCACCAAATACGAAAATAATATAAATGAGTTGTATTGATACCCATCATAAAATTTAAATTGAATCATTTATTGCTGTAATAAATAACGGTGAAAAGATTTATTTATTACATGAATGTATATTTAAATTACTCCATTGGTTTGAATTGCGCAGCCTTGCAATGTACATTGCTATAACCACAAAAACGATATGGATAAATTATGCAGGCCGCTGATTATTTAAAGATGAAGTTCCAGAGCGACAGACAGTTGGCTCTTTATGGACAGCAAGGTGTTGCCGGGACATGGAAAGCATTAAAGGGGATAGGTTCTGATATATACTCGGGAATGGAGCGTGTAAGTTGGTACTCATCATGCTTAATCCCCAGCTATCACGATGTATGCGATGAGCTTCTTTCAGAGGAAAAGAGGATGTACCTCTCAATTCTCTCGCTGTACCGTTATCGCAATGTAATAGCATACATGCTTTATCTTTATTTTGAGACTATTATCGCCGACTCTGAAAATGGAAATGAGAACAATCGCGTTCGCGAGACGGACTCAAAAGTAACCGGATTAGTTAAAAACATCCCGACAAGCAAGGCAGCGCGTTTAGCGATAGCATGGGCGCTGGCTAAATACCTTTCGGAATCTGGCATGCTTTCAGAAATCGTCGTCGAGCGGCTTGCACGCCGTGTACCTAACATTGTCATGGCATTTCAACTGATTGGCACGGAACAGAAGTGCGCGCTTGCTGCCCGTCGCCTGAAAACGCTGGACCCTAAGTATTACGCCACTCTCTATGCTGCACAACTGGAGATGCTTTACTACTTTTTTGAACCTTTCCTGTCTGAACTCATTAAGAAGGTGCAAATGGGGTTCTATGAAGATTTCGATGCGATTTATAACGACTTAAAGGATTAATAAGATGTTTAAGAGTCTGCTCTCAATTCTATTTACGGATATTTTATTTCCCGTTTATATTTTTGCGTGCGCCTCTTTGTTTCTGTGGTTGATACCTGACCACTGGGTATTACTCACATTCATCGCTATAGTAGTATTTATCATTGTCCATCCGATAATATTCGGCCGCTTTGATAAATACGATTGAACGTTTTAAAAAGGAGTTTTTATGTCAAATCCGGCTTATTTATTTCTTACAGATGAAAATGGTTCACCTGTGGTTGGCCCTTGCCTTGTCTCAGGGCGTGAAGGTGCAATTGAACTCAAATCACTCACTCACAATGTCAACATCCCCGTCGACGGGAATACCGGGAAATTGACTGGCACGCGTATACACATGCCCATCATGTTTCAGAAAGAATTTGATCGCGTAACCCCACTTTTATTTCGCGCGCTGAGTACGGGAAGAACGCTCCAGTCAGCCACCATTAAGATGTATCAGATTAACGAGGCTGGTTTAGAACAGGAATATTTTAATATACAACTTGAGAGTGTGAAAATAACTTCAATCACACCAGACCTGTATCCCGGCGCAAACACCGGAACACACCTTGAAACGGTTCTGATACGCTATGAGAAAATCACCTGGAAGCATTGCGACGGGAATGTCGTCTATAGTGACACCTGGAATGAGCGAGCAACGTACTGAAACGTGATCCCTGACGCATTTTTGCGCAGATGAAAATATTTCCATTGTCACGCTGAAAAACCTGTGTTTGTATAAATCCACTCAATGATTCCAAACACAGGTCCCCAATGACTGCATCCATGAACACCGCGACCCTACTAAAAACTGCGCAACCAGCCGCAGTGGTCGTCGTGCGTGTGGTGGTGGTCGTCGGCAATGCGCCGTAGGGACTGGATCAACACACGAATCCAAAACCCCGCCGGCGCAAACCGGGCGGGGTTTTTCGTTTAGGACCCTCCCCGGAACGTCGGCCCAGAAGAAAAGGACTGGAGCATGGCAAGTTCGGGCACAACATCCACCAGGACGCGTTTTACTGGCGCGCAGTTAATCGTTCACTTACTGGAACGGCAGGGCATCACCACGGTTGCGGGCATCCCGGGCGGCACGGTGCTGCCGCTGTACGATGCGTTAAGCCAAAGCACGCAGATCCGCCACGTGCTGGCGCGCCACGAGCAGGGCGCAGGCTTTATCGCTCAGGGGATGGCGCGGACCCAGGGCAAACCGGCAGTCTGTATGGCCTGCAGCGGCCCGGGGGCGACTAACCTGGTGACCGCCATCGCCGACGCGCGTCTCGACTCCATTCCGCTGATCTGCATCACCGGCCAGGTGCCGTCTTCGATGATCGGTACCGATGCGTTCCAGGAAGTGGACACCTACGGCATCTCTATCCCCATCACCAAACATAACTATTTAGTTCGCGACATCACCGAGCTTCCTCAGGTTATCAGCGATGCGTTCCGCATTGCGCAGTCCGGCCGCCCGGGCCCGGTGTGGATAGACATTCCTAAGGATGTCCAGACCGCAGAGATTGAGATCGACGTTCTGCCGGAACCGGGCGAGCGTGCCCCCGCGCCGGAATTCAGCGCTGAGAGCGTGCGCGACGCCGCCGCCATGATCAATGCCGCCAAACGTCCGGTGCTGTATCTGGGTGGCGGGGCAATCAACGCCGCGGATGAAATCCGTCAGTTCGCTGAAAAAGCCAACCTGCCCACCACCATGACCCTGATGGCGCTCGGCATGCTGCCAAAAGCGCACCCGCTGTCCCTGGGCATGCTGGGGATGCACGGCGCACGTAGCACCAACTACATCCTGCAGGAGGCGGATTTACTGATTGTTATGGGCGCGCGTTTTGATGACCGGGCGATTGGCAAAACCGAGGAGTTCTGCCCGAATGCCAAAATTATCCACGTGGATATCGACCGCGCTGAGCTCGGCAAAATCAAACAGCCGCACGTGGCGATTCAGGGGGATGTGGCGGAAGTACTGACGCAGCTGATCCCGCAGACGGACGCAACCGACCGCGCCGACTGGCGTCAGCTGGTGGCCGATTTGCAGCGCGAGTTCCCGGGTGCCATCCCAACCGAAGGCGACCCGCTGAGCCACTACGGGCTGATTAACGCCGTGGCCGCCTGCGTGGACGACAGCGCAATTATTACCACCGACGTTGGCCAGCATCAGATGTGGACCGCGCAGGCTTACCCGCTGAACCGTCCGCGCCAGTGGCTGACCTCCGGCGGCCTCGGCACCATGGGGTTCGGCCTGCCGGCGGCAGTCGGGGCGGCGCTGGCAAATCCGGACCGCAAGGTCATCTGCTTCTCCGGTGACGGCAGCCTGATGATGAACATTCAGGAGATGGCCACCGCCGCCGAAAACCAGTTAGACGTGAAAATTATCCTGATGAACAACGAGGCGCTGGGGCTGGTACACCAGCAGCAGAGTCTGTTCTACAAGCAGGGCGTGTTTGCCGCGACCTATCCGGGGATGATTAACTTTATGCAGATTGCCGCCGGTTTTGGCCTGCACACCTGCGATCTGAACGCCGAAGAAGATGCCCACGTAGCGCTGCAGGAGGCGATTTCGCGTCCGGGCCCGGCGCTGATCCACGTGCGTATCGACCCTGAACACAAAGTGTATCCGATGGTGCCGCCAGGGGCGGCAAATACTGAGATGGTGGGGGAATAAGCCATGCAGAAACAACATGAAAACGTCATTCTGGAACTCACCGTCCGCAACCACCCTGGCGTCATGACCCACGTCTGCGGGCTGTTTGCCCGCCGGGCGTTTAACGTGGAAGGCATTCTTTGTCTGCCCATTCAGGGCAGCGAGCACAGCCGCATCTGGCTACTGGTTAATGACGACCAGCGTCTGGAGCAGATGATGGCGCAGATCGACAAGCTGGAAGACGTCACCAAAGTGGCGCGCAACCAGTCCGATCCCACCATGTTTAACAAAATTGCGGTGTTTTTCGAATAGATCGCTTAAGGTAAGCGTCTTTCGCTCTTGTAGGCCGGATAAGCGCAGCGCCATCCGGCTTTTCAGACCGCAGGAATAGACATGACCACCATCGCTCTCATCGACGACCACCTTATCGTCCGCTCCGGATTTGCCCAGCTTTTAAACCTCGAACCGGATTTTCAGGTCGTGGCCGAGTTTGGTTCCGGTCGTGAAGCGCTGGCGGGCCTGCCGGGGCGCGGGGTGCAGGTATGCATCTGCGATATCTCGATGCCGGATCTCTCGGGTCTTGAGCTGTTAAGCCAGCTGCCGAAAGGGATGGCGACGATCATGCTTTCGGTCCACGACAGCCCGGCGCTGGTGGAGCAGGCCCTTAACGCGGGGGCGCGCGGATTCCTCTCTAAACGCTGCAGCCCGGACGAGCTGATTGCCGCCGTGCGCACCGTCTCTACCGGCGGCTGCTATCTGACGCCGGATATCGCCATCAAGCTGGCGGCCGGGCGTCAGGATCCGCTTACCCGGCGTGAACGTCAGGTGGCGGAGAAGCTTGCCCAGGGCATGTCGGTGAAAGCGATTGCCGCCGAGCTGGATCTGTCGCCGAAAACCGTTCACGTTCATCGCGCCAACCTGATGGAAAAACTCAACGTCAGCAACGACGTTGAGCTGGCCCGCCGCATGTTCGACAGCTGGCAATGAGTCCCGTCTTTTCGCGGCTGATCGCCGTCGTTGCCAGCTTCTTTATCTTTTCCGCCGCCTGGTTCTGCCTGTGGAGCATCAGCCTGCATCTGGTGGAACGCCCGGAGCTGGCGGTACTGCTCTTTCCCTTTGGCCTGCGTCTGGGGCTGATGCTGCAATGCCCGCGCGGCTACTGGCCTGTTCTGCTGGGCGCAGAGTGGCTAATGCTGGTCTGGCTGGCGCAGGAAGTCTCCCTCGCGCATCTGCCCTTATTGATGACCGGAAGCCTGCTCACGCTCCTCCCGGTTGCGCTTATCTCCCGCTATCGCCACCAGCGCGACTGGCGCACCCTGCTGCGCCAGGGGGCGGCGCTGATTGCCGCCGCACTGCTGCAGTCCCTGCCGTGGGCGGGTGATAAGGAGATGCTTAACGCGCTGCTGCTGACCCTGACCGGTGGCCTGACCCTTGCTCCGACCTGCCTCGTCATCTGGCACTACCTCACCAGCACCGTCTGGCAACCGCTTGGCCCGGCGCTGGTTTCGCAACCGGTGAACTGGCGCGCCCGGCATCTCATCTGGTATCTGCTGCTGTTTGTGGTGAGCCTGTGGCTGCAGCTTGGCCTGCCCGCCGAACTTTCACGCTTTACGCCTTTTTGCCTGGCGCTGCCGATCATCGCCCTGGCCTGGCACTACGGCTGGCAGGGGGCGTTGATCGCGACCCTGATGAACGCCATCGCCCTGATTGCCAGCCAGACCTGGCACGATCATCCCGTGGATCTGCTGCTCTCCCTGCTGGCCCAGAGCCTGACCGGATTGCTGCTGGGGGCGGGCATTCAGCGTCTGCGCGAGCTGAACCAGTCCCTGCAGACCGAGCTGGCGCGCAACCGGCGTCTGGCGGAGCGCCTGCTGGAGACGGAAGAGAGCGTGCGGCAGGAGGTTGCCCGCGAGCTGCACGATGATATCGGCCAGACCATCACCGCCATCCGCACCCAGGCGGGCATTGTCCAGCGTCTGGC
The DNA here is from genome assembly GCF_003986875.1 of Enterobacter sp. WCHEn090032. Classification (NCBI taxonomy): domain Bacteria; kingdom Pseudomonadati; phylum Pseudomonadota; class Gammaproteobacteria; order Enterobacterales; family Enterobacteriaceae; genus Enterobacter; species Enterobacter sp. WCHEn090032. The sequence continues at coordinate 6,841 of NZ_RXRN01000017.1, read as the reverse complement.
GGCGGAAAACGCAGGCGTGAAGCAGGGCGGGGCGCATATCGAACAGCTCTCTCTTGGCGTGTACGACTCGGTGCGACGTCTGCTGGGCAGGCTGCGTCCGCGCCAGCTCGACGATCTCTCGCTGGAGCAGGCGGTACGCTCTCTGATGCGTGAGATGGAGCTGGAAAGCCGCGGCATTGTCAGCCATCTCGACTGGCGCATCAATGAAGCCACCCTGAGCGAAGGCCAGCGCGTGACGCTGTTCCGCGTCTGTCAGGAAGGGCTGAACAATATTGTCAAACACGCCAACGCCAGCGCGGTGACGCTGCAGGGCTGGCAGCAGGATGAGAACATCAGGCTGGTGATTGAAGACGACGGCTGCGGCCTGCCGCCGGGCTCCGGGCAGCAGGGCTTTGGCCTGGCGGGTATGCGCGAGCGCGTGAAGGCACTGGGCGGCACGATGAACATCTCCTGTACCCACGGGACGCGCGTCAGCGTCAGCCTGCCGCTAAGGAACCACCATGTTTAAAACCCCGGCTAACGCCGCGCCGATAGGTAACAAAGCGGAAATCGACGCCCGCTACCGCTACTGGCGTCGCCATATCCTGATCACCATCTGGCTCGGCTACGCGCTGTTCTACTTCACCCGCAAAAGCTTCAACGCCGCCGCGCCGGAGATCCTCGCCAGCGGCGTAATGACCCGCATCGATATCGGCCTGCTGGCGACGCTGTTTTACATCACCTACGGCCTGTCGAAGTTCTTCTCCGGCATCGTCAGCGACCGCTCCAACGCCCGCTACTTCATGGGCGTTGGGCTGATTGCGACCGGCGTAGTGAATATCCTGTTTGGCTTCTCCACCTCGCTGTGGGCCTTTGCCCTGCTGTGGGCGCTGAACGCCTTTTTCCAGGGCTGGGGCGCGCCGGTCTGCGCCCGTCTGCTCACCGCCTGGTACTCCCGCAACGAGCGTGGCGGCTGGTGGGCCGTCTGGAACACCGCGCATAACGTCGGCGGGGCGCTGATCCCGATAGTGGTCGGCGCGGCGGCGCTACACTACGGCTGGCGCGCGGGGATGATGATTGCCGGTGGCCTGGCGATTGTCGCCGGGCTGTTCCTCTGCTGGCGGCTGCGTGACAGGCCGCAAACCGTCGGCCTGCCCGCGGTGGGCGACTGGCGGCACGACGAGATGGAAATGGCGCAACAGCAGGAGGGGGCGGGGCTGACGCGCAAAGAGATCCTCACCAAATACGTCTTGTTAAACCCCTATATCTGGCTGCTCTCGCTCTGCTACGTGCTGGTCTACGTGGTGCGTGCAGCCATCAACGACTGGGGCAATCTGTACATGTCCGAGACGCTCGGCGTGGACCTGGTCACTGCCAACTCCGCGGTGACGATGTTCGAACTGGGCGGGTTTATCGGCGCGCTGGTGGCGGGCTGGGGCTCGGATAAGCTATTCAACGGCAACCGCGGCCCGATGAACCTGATTTTCGCGGCCGGGATATTACTCTCCGTCGGCTCGCTGTGGCTGATGCCGTTCGCCAGCTACGTGATGCAGGCGGCGTGCTTCTTCACCACCGGTTTCTTCGTCTTCGGCCCGCAGATGCTGATCGGCATGGCGGCGGCTGAGTGTTCGCACAAAGAGGCGGCGGGTGCGGCGACGGGCTTTGTCGGGCTGTTTGCCTACCTCGGCGCGTCGCTCTCCGGCTGGCCGCTGGCGCGGGTGATCGACGTCTGGCACTGGAGCGGTTTCTTCGCGGTGATCGCTATCGCGGCAGGGATCTCTGCGCTGCTGCTGCTGCCGTTTTTGCACGCGCAGGCTCCGCGTGAGGCGAGCGAAGCGTGATGCGCCTCACTTTTTCGCCCCGAGTGGCGAAAAACTAAGAAATTTTCCCGGTTTTACCTGGACGCTGTCTCAGGCGTCTCTCCGGGCTGATTTTTACAATGCCTGCCATTCGCAGGTAAAAATCAGCTCAGGAGCAAACCATGCTGGCCTTCCTCAATCAGGTGCGCAAGCCGACCCTGGATCTGCCGCTCGACGTGCGGCGCAAGATGTGGTTCAAACCGTTCATGCAGTCCTATCTGGTGGTCTTCATCGGCTACCTGACCATGTACCTGATCCGCAAAAACTTTAACATCGCGCAGAACGACATGATTTCGACCTACGGGCTGAGCATGACGCAGCTGGGGATGATCGGTCTGGGCTTCTCCATCACCTACGGCGTGGGGAAAACCGTTGTTTCCTACTACGCCGACGGCAAAAACACCAAGCAGTTCCTGCCGTTTATGCTGATCCTCTCCGCTATCTGTATGCTCGGCTTCAGCGCCAGCATGGGCGCGGGTTCCGTCAGCCTGTTCCTGATGATCGCCTTCTACGCCCTGAGCGGTTTCTTCCAGAGCACCGGCGGGTCGTGCAGCTACTCCACCATCACCAAATGGACCCCGCGCCGTAAGCGTGGCTCGTACCTCGGCATGTGGAACATCTCCCACAACCTCGGCGGGGCAGGTGCGGCTGGCGTGGCGCTGTTCGGTGCAAACTACCTGTTCGACGGCCACGTGATCGGCATGTTTATCTTCCCGTCGATTATCGCCCTGATTGTCGGCTTTATCGGCCTGCGCTTCGGCAGTGACTCACCGGAATCTTACGGCCTTGGCAAAGCCGAAGAGCTGTTCGGCGAGGAGATCAGCGAAGAGGACAAAGAGACCGAAGAAAACGAGATGACCAAATGGCAGATCTTTGTTGAGTACGTGCTGAAAAACAAAGTGATCTGGCTGCTCTGCTTCTCGAATATCTTCCTGTACGTGGTGCGCATCGGTATCGACCAGTGGTCTACCGTGTATGCCTTCCAGGAGCTGAAGCTTTCTAAAGAGGTGGCGATTCAGGGCTTCACCCTGTTTGAAGTGGGCGCGCTGGTCGGCACGCTGCTCTGGGGCTGGCTCTCGGATCTCGCCAACGGTCGTCGTGCACTGGTGGCCTGCATCGCGCTGGCGCTGATTATTGCTACCCTGGGCGTTTACCAGCATGCCAGTAACCAGTACGTTTACCTGGCGTCCCTGTTCGCGCTCGGCTTCCTGGTGTTTGGTCCCCAGTTGCTGATCGGCGTGGCGGCAGTCGGCTTCGTTCCGAAAAAAGCGATCGGCGCCGCCGACGGGATTAAAGGCACTTTCGCATACCTGATCGGCGATAGCTTCGCCAAGCTGGGTCTGGGCATGATCGCCGACGGCACGCCAATTTTCGGCCTCACCGGCTGGGCGGGCACCTTTGCCGCGCTGGATGCGGCAGCCATCGGCTGTATCGTCCTGATGGCGATGGTTGCGGTGCTGGAAGAACGTAAAATTCGCCGGGAAAATCGCGCGCAGAAATTAAAAATAGCCTGAGTGTGCAGGTAACTTCTTTGCCCGGTGTGTGATGCCGGGCTTTTTTATATTAACATCCCCAGCGTTAATGCCTTATACCCCCTTCTGCAAGGTCTTTTCCGTTCACTATTATGGCACCGCCCGCTGTTGACGCCCTGCGTTTCCCGCTATGATGAGCGGCTATTCAAAGGAGAACGCATGGTCTGGATAATGCTGGCAACGCTTGCCGTGGTGTTTGTGGTTGGGTTTCGTGTCCTGACCTCTGACTCCCGCCGCGCCATCAAACGCTTGAGCGAACGGCTGGGGATCACCCCGATGCCGGTAGAATCGATGATCGATCAGTTCGGTAAAACGCCCGGCAATGAGTTTATCCGCTACCTTGAACGTCCTGACGAGGCGCATCTGCAAAACGCGGCACAGGTGCTGCTGATCTGGCAGGTCTGCATCGTCGACGGCAGCGAAGAGAATCTGCATACCTGGCACCGCATGCTGCGTAAAGCCCGCCTGGCGGCACCAATCACCGATGCACAAATCCGCCTGACGCTCGGCTTTATGCGCGAAATGGAGCCCGACCCGCAGGAGCTGAATGCCTTCCAGCTACGCTATAACCAGCTCTTCCTGCCGGAAGAGGGGGTGTTTTACCTGCACTGATCCCCTGTCAAAACGTCAAAAGTTGTCTAAACGTTAAATTCATCACACTTTTGATGATAAACTGCGCGACTTTTCCGCACGTTTTTATCTTCAGGTGACGCCATGACAGAACATATCCAGCCCTCGACCAAACCGCAGACCAAAGAGGTTACTCGCCCCAACTGGTCGGCGGTTTTTTCCGTGGCGTTCTGCGTCGCCTGCCTGATTACCGTTGAGTTTTTACCGGTTAGCCTGCTGACGCCGATGGCGCAGGACCTGGGCATTTCTGAAGGCGTGGCAGGGCAGTCCGTTACCGTCACCGCGTTTGTGGCAATGTTCGCCAGCCTGTTTATCACGCAGGTAATTGGCGCGATTGACCGCCGTAAAGTGGTCATTCTGTTCAGCGTCCTGCTGACACTCTCCTGCCTGCTGGTTTCCTTCGCGGAAAGCTTCACCCTGCTGCTGCTGGGGCGCGCCTGTCTTGGCCTGGGGCTTGGCGGTTTCTGGGCGATGTCTGCCTCGCTCACCATGCGTCTGGTGCCGGCGCGTACGGTGCCGAAGGCCTTGTCCGTTATCTTTGGCGCGGTCTCCATCGCGCTGGTGATCGCTGCGCCGCTGGGCAGTTTTCTCGGTGGGATTATCGGCTGGCGTAATGTCTTTAACGCGGCGGCGGTAATGGGGCTGCTCTGCATCATTTGGGTATGGAAAGCGCTGCCGTCGCTGCCGGGCGAAGCGGCGCACCATAAGCAGAACATGTTCGCGCTGCTGAAGCGCCCTGGCGTGCTGGCGGGGATGACCGCCATCTTTATGGCTTTTGCCGGGCAGTTTGCCTTCTTTACCTATATCCGCCCGGTGTTTATGACTATGGCAGGTTTTGACGTCGATGGCCTGACGCTGGTGCTCCTGAGCTTCGGTATTGCCAGCTTTGTCGGCACCTCGCTGTCGTCCCAGTTCCTGAAGCGCTCCCTGAAGGTAGCGCTGGCGGGGGCGCCGCTGGTGCTGGCTGTCAGTGCCGCGGTGCTGATTCTGTGGGGTAGCGACAAATGGGTCGCCTCGACGATTGCGATTATCTGGGGCTTTGCCTTTGCGCTGGTGCCGGTGGGCTGGTCGACGTGGATCACCCGCTCGCTGGCCGATCAGGCGGAGAAAGCCGGGTCGATTCAGGTGGCGGTGATCCAGCTGGCGAACACCTGCGGTGCGGCGGTGGGCGGCGTGGCGCTCGACCATCTGGGGCTGACGTCACCCCTGGTGATTTCCGGCACGCTGATGCTGCTGACGGCCCTGCTGGTGGCGGGGAAGGTAAAGACACGTTGATTGATAAATAATCATCTTGCCGATATACTTGTACCGTAACTTGTACAGGAGGAAGTATGCAGGTTGTGACGTTTACCGAAGCACGAAGCCGGCTCAAAGATGTGTTGGACGACGTGAATGACAACGTGGAGACAACCATCATCAGCCGTCGTAACGGGGGTGATGCGGTAGTGATGTCTCTGCAGCACTACAACTCAATGATGGAAACCATCCATCTGATGAGTTCGCCTGCCAACGCCAGCCGACTGATGGAGTCAATCGAACAGGCAAACACGGGAAAAACCACGCAGAGGGATCTGATAGATGACCAGGCTACTGATTTGGACCGATAACGGCTGGGACGATTACCTGTGGTGGCAGGAGCAGGACAAGAAGACGCTTCGCAGAATCAATAAACTGATTGAGGATGCAAAGCGCCAGCCCTTCGATGGCCTGGGTAAGCCGGAACCCCTTAAAGGCAACCTTTCCGGATACTGGTCCCGGCGGATCAACGACACTGACCGTCTGGTTTACGGGGTGTCGGATAGCGCTCTCACCATTCTGATGTGTCGCTATCACTATTACGCATAAGTCACGTCGATGTCTGAACCCGTCTTCTCGAATCCATCGAAATCAACACCACCGACGACACAATCAGCAGCGTCCCCAGCCAGTCGGGCAGGGTGAACGCCACGCCCAGCAGCATCACCGACAGTAACGCGCTGCTCAGCGGCTCGGCGCAGCTCAGAATGCTCGCCTTCGGCCCGCCGATCATCTGCGCGCCTTTCAGATACAGGCTGAACGTCAGCGCCGTGCCGATCACCACCAGGTAGAAAAACGCCAGCAGCAGGCTGCTGTCGATCACAAACGTGGTGCCGCGTCCGGCATAAAACGGCGTCAGCATTAACCCTGCAATCAACATACTCCAGCCGACAATCGGCAGCGTGCCGTAGCGGGCAATCAGCGTTGACGGGTAGGTGGTGTAAAACGCGGCGGCAAAGGCCGAGGCAATGCCAAAGAACAGCGCTGCAGGGGAGATGGAAAGCGAAGTGGGGTCGCCGTGGGTCACCAGCAGGAACGTGCCGACAAGCGAGGTCACGATCGCGGACAGGACAAACACGCCGGGGCGCTTTTTGCGTGCCAGCGCGAACCACGCGACGATAATCGTCGGCGACAGAAATTGCAGCACGGTGGCCGTAGCGGCGTTGGATTTTTCAATCGTCAGCAGGAAGGTGAGCTGTACGGTAAGGGCGCCAGCCAGCGAGAAAAACAGCAGACTGAGGGCGTCTTTGCGATGTTTGATGACCGAGAAAATCTTGTCGCCGTGAACGAAGGAGAGGGTCAGCAGGATCACGCCGGTAAACAGCAGGCGAATCATCGTCAGGTAAGGCGAAGAGATCTGGCTTTTCTCCATGATGTACTGCGCGCACACCCCTGAACTGCCCCATAAAACGGCGGCGATCAGGACGTTTAACATCCCTTTACGTGTGGAACCCATGTTCTCCCCTGCTATGTTGTCGTTAATTCGGTCAACAGCATAGCATGATGGGGTGCGGCTAGGTGCCCTCACCCCGGCCCTCTCCCACG
>NZ_RXRN01000016.1:0-92688 GCF_003986875.1 Enterobacter sp. WCHEn090032 | reverse complement strand
AGCTCATCGTTGCGAGGTCCCGTATATTACGTTTTCCTCATTCAGAGTCAAGTGATTATTTTCGCTTTTCTCTGCTGGCGTTCATCTCTGAACCCCGCTAACCCGGCGGCCTGTAAGCCGTTGTTCCGTGTCAGTGGAGGCGCATTATAGGGAGTTCTCAGACGTTGACAACCCCTCTTTTAAAAAAAACGTTCAACCGTCTCTTTTTTGCTCAAAACCGTGCTACAGCGCCAGTTTTTCGAGCGTTTCAAAGCCGTAACGACGTAAAACGGGTAAAAGTTGCTCGGTCTCATTCGTGATTGCCATACAAAAAGCAATATTCGCATCGGCTGATTTCGCATCCGGCGCTTCATGCTCCAGCAACCAGGCCGTACGACGAGCGATAGCCGCACCAGAATCCACCAGACGTGTCCCTTCCGGCAACACGGCTAAAAGTTCTTCCTGTAATAGCGGGAAGTGGGTGCAGCCCAGCACAACGGTATCCGGTGGTTCGGGCATCCGCAGCCACGGACGAAGAATACGACGCAACTCTTCGAGTGATACCGCCTTACCATGCAGCTTCGCTTCGGCCATTTCCACCAGCTCAGCCGAACCGAGCATCGCAATCTGGCATTCGTTGGCAAAACGGTCGATCAGCTCGCGGGTATAAGGACGCTTTACCGTGCCTCGCGTTGCCAGCAACCCCACAATACCGTTCGCCGTCAGGCGCGCTGCTGGTTTTATCGCAGGAACGACCCCTACAACCGGAAACTGGAATTTTTCACGCAGGGCAGGAAGGGAAACGGTGCTCGCCGTATTGCAGGCGATAACGGCCAGCGCGAGGGGATAGCGCTTTTGTACTGCAGTAACGATTTCAACCACACGCTCAACAATAAAATCTTCGCTCTTTTCCCCATACGGAAAAGCAACGTTATCAAAGGCGTAGATGTAATGAAGATCCGGCAGGAGATGCCGGATCTCATCATAGACCGAAAGCCCACCGACGCCGGAATCAAATACCAGCACGGTGGGACGCGGATTAGAAGGTGTAGCTGCCAGACAAGGTGTATTCCCGTCCTGCAGTTTGGTAGCCATAAACTGTCTCGTAATCTTTATCGAACAGGTTGGCTATTTTACCACGAACTGTGAGGTGTGAGGTGACAGGATACGAAACTGCGACATCCCACAGGCTTACGCCGCCCATTTTGACCTTCTGACTCGGCCATGTACCGAAGTCGGTATCGTACCGCGTCCCCAGATAGTGATAGGTCAGACTCCAGTCAAAATCATAGATCTGCGTATCAAGCTGATACTTCACCTGCTGTTTAGCGCGACGATCCAGCAGCTGGTTGGTTGCCGCATTACGCGCATCAACATAGTCATAACTGACAGTATGCATGACCGGGCCAGTATCAAACGAAGCCGTCGCTTCGACACCTTTAATACGTGCCTTGCCAACGTTGTAATACTCCTGAAGGTTATTGTTGAAGTCGATCAGGTTATCAACATCGTTACGATAGGCCGACACGCGCCAGTTCACGCCTGCGGTAAGGCCTTCGAACGCACCCTCCCACTGCTTGCTCTCTTCAGGATCAAGATGGTCATTACCGTAGAGCCCGTAGAGTTGCCCCAGATTCGGTGCTTTATAGGCCGTACCATAAGAAGCAATGAAACGGTAACCGTCAATAAACTCCCAGCCCGCACTGCTCTGCCAGGTACCATGACGACCAAACTGCGAGTTATCGTCGCTGCGCGCTGCGCCTTCCAGCGTAATATCGCCAAACTTCTGCAACGCCGTCAGGTAGACGCCCGTGTTACGAATGTCGTAGGCATTAGGCACATAGTTGGTGTTAGGTTCTGTGCTCTGTTTTTGCCAGTCGATACCCGCGCCGATATTGCCATGGCCAACGTCCACAGAGTTTGTCCACTGAACGTTGTACTGTTTGATTTCGTCCAGCGTTGCCGTGGCGTCATAACGTCCAAGATGCGGATCGTAGTTAAAATCCTTGCTGTGGCTGTAACTGGAAAGCAGCTGTGAATGGAAGATATCTTCGTTGAAGCGCAGTCCGGCATCCCATGTCTGGCTATATAGCTGGCGGGTATCAACTAGCGCGTTTGGACTGTAATAAGCGTCATAGGCAGTACGGTTGCTGTAACCATATCCGCGAACGAAGCCGCTCCATTGATCGGAGAACGCATGCTCCAGCGCACCGTAGATCGTTTTATTCATGTAGCCGTCGCGATCGGTTTGGGGAACGCCGCCGTTGTTACCGTCCGCCACCACATCAAAGCCTTTGGTATACGTGTAATCACCGGCCAGCGTCACACGCGTGGTTTCACCCAGCGTCTGCTGAGTACTGCCGCCATAATTTTGGTAACCGTGCGAGCCTACGCCTGCATTCAGAGTCGTACCATCTTTGGCGCGAGTGGTAATGATGTTCACTACGCCACCAATCGCATCGGAGCCATACACCGCCGAACGCGGGCCACGGATGTATTCGATACGCTGCACCAGTGCGATCGGAAACTGGCTGAGATCCGATGCTCCTGTGACACCCGCCTGGTTAAGTCGGATCCCGTCGACAAGGATGAGAACATGACTGGAATTTGTACCGCGGATAAAGAGTGAAGAATACTGCCCCATTCCGCCGTTTTGTGCGGTATCCACACCCGGCAGGCGGCGCATAACATCGACAACGGTCGTGGATTGCCAGCGCTCAATATCCTCACGCGTCACCACGGACGTCGGCGCCAGAACTGTTTTTTCCGGTTGTTCAAAACGATTTGCCGTCACCACCAACGAGTCTGCGCTATCCTGCGCCCAGCCCGAAAATGCCGTGACGGACAACGCCGTCAACAGCGATACTTTTTTAATCATTGTTAAAGCATCCACAATATAAGAAGGATGCCGCAGGCCTCATCGATAGCACGCGATGATGAAACCAAATGCGACGTGATCCCGGCAGGTCTTCGGGCTAGGTGGCTTTATAAGGATGAAGACTTCCCATTTTCACAGTGTCTACAACGCTCATCCCGCCAGTCGTTACCGCTGCGCGTCAGCTCCAGATTTACACTGGATTCCCTTTTCACTCTCATGAGACCGGAAACAGAATGCTACAATTAGACACGTATAGATGTCCAGACAGCTATTAGCCATTAAATCTGGACATCCCCTGAACAATCCCTACAATCCCCGCGTAATTCTTTATCACTCAGGACGCATCATGACCCCCGAACACCTCCCGACCGAACAGTACGACGCGCAGCTGGCAGAGAAAGTTGTCCGCCTGCAAAGTATGATGACGCCGTTTAACGCGCCCGTTCCTGAGGTGTTTCGCTCGCCTGTCAGCCACTATCGTATGCGCGCCGAGTTCCGCATCTGGCATGACGGGGATGACCTGTACCACATTATTTTCGATCAGCAGACGAAATCCCGCATTCGCGTGGACAGCTTCCCGGCCGCGAGTGAGCTTATCAACCAGCTTATGACGCTAATGATCGACGGCGTACGTGATAACCCGGTGCTGCGCCACAAGCTGTTCCAGATTGACTATCTGACCACGCAAAGTAACCAGGCTATCGTCTCCCTGCTGTATCACAAAGCGCTGAATGACGAGTGGCGCGAGCAGGCCGAAGCGCTGCGTGATGCGCTGCGGGCGCAGAACATCAACGTTCATCTGATTGGCCGCGCGACAAAAACCAAAATCATGCTCGATCAGGATTACGTCGACGAGCGTCTGCCGGTGGCGGGTAAAGAGATGATTTATCGTCAGGTGGAGAACAGTTTTACCCAGCCGAACGCCGCGATGAATGTGCAGATGCTGGAGTGGGCGCTGAAGGCAACGGAAGGGTCAACGGGCGATCTGCTTGAACTGTACTGCGGTAACGGCAACTTCTCCCTGGCGCTGGCACGTAACTTCGATCGCGTGCTGGCGACGGAAATTGCCAAGCCGTCAGTTGCCGCCGCGCAGTACAACATTGCCGCCAACCATATTGATAACGTGCAGATCATCCGTATGGCCGCTGAAGAGTTTACCCAGGCCATGAACGGCGTACGCCAGTTTAACCGTCTGGAGGGGATCGATTTGAAGAGCTACCAGTGTGAGACGATTTTTGTCGACCCGCCGCGCAGTGGACTCGACAGCGAAACCGAAAAGATGGTGCAGGCGTACCCGCGTATTTTGTACATCTCCTGCAACTCGGAGACACTGTGCAAGAACCTTGAAACATTAGGCCAGACGCACAAAGTTGAACGTCTGGCACTGTTTGATCAGTTCCCGTATACCCACCATATGGAGTGCGGCGTTTTACTTACCGCACGGTGATCTACAGGCCGGATAAGCGTAGCGCCATCCGGCGTTTTTGGCAGGTGGCGCTTCGCTTACCTGCCCTACAAATCATTCATTACTCCGGCAACTGGCTCTTGCGGCTACGCATGCGAGCGCCGATCCAGAATACCAGCGCAACAGACAGTACCGCAGGGAAGAAGTTAGAGCCGATATCCGGATACTCCGCGCGCACCACCGTGCTGTAGAGCAGTACACCCAGAATAAAACAGGCCGCCGCCAGTCCCGGCAACCCGACCGGCATCGTGCGGTTCAGGTAACGTTGATGCAGACAGTAAACGGTCAACACCAGCGCAATAAGCGGGAAAATTGAAAACGGAACAATGGAGCTAAAAATAGCGGCAAACGTCCCATTAATGGATAAGCCAGCGATCAATGCCAGCAACAGCGTCCCTTTATCCTGACCTGACTGTTTCATTACTCACCTTCACTCTTCGGTTTGATGTGCCAGTTTCTCTTGTTCACGGCGATACCAGTAGTATGCGCCTTTGGAGATCATCCTGAGCTGCAATACCAGTCGCTCTTCAAGCTGCTTACGTTGTTCAATGCTGACATCCAGCGCTTCGGCACCCGCGCTGAACACAATCGTCACCATCGCCTCGGCCTGCGCCTCAGTAAACGCACGCGGCATATGATTTTCGAGTTCAAGATAGTCGGCAAGTTCCGCGATGAAGTGCTGAATTTCACGCGCGACGGCGGCACGAAACGCCGCTGATGTCCCCGAACGCTCGCGCAAAAGCAGACGAAACGCGTTGGGGTTATTGCCGATAAATTCCATAAAGGTCGATACCGAGGTGCGGATGACGCTGCCCCCTTTGGCGATACGCTGACGCGCCTGGCGCATCAACTGGCGCAGCATCAGACCGCTTTCATCGACCATGGTCAGGCCCAGTTCATCCACATCACGGAAATGACGATAAAAGGACGTTGGCGCAATCCCGGCCTCGCGTGCGACTTCGCGCAGGCTCAAACTGGCAAAACTTCGCTCAGCACTCAGTTGACTGAATGCGGCTTCCACCAGCGAACGCCGGGTTTTCTCTTTTTGTTGTGCTCTTACGCCCATCACGATAGTTGAATCCTTCCAAAGGCCTGATGGCACTATACCAGAGAATAAAATTAATCTGTTTGCTCAGCTTTGTGAATGATTGTTTACGTGCGGTTTGTGCTCCACTGCCGGAAAAAAGCACAACGATAATTGGGTTACTCGGGCAATGATGTTATGATTCTGTTGCTTTTATGTATAAGAACAGGTAAGCCTTGCCATGCCACATTCCTACGATTACGACGCAATAGTTATTGGTTCCGGTCCCGGCGGTGAAGGTGCTGCAATGGGTCTGGTGAAACAGGGAGCCAGAGTAGCGGTCATTGAGCGCTACCATAATGTCGGCGGCGGTTGCACCCACTGGGGCACCATCCCTTCCAAAGCCCTCCGCCACGCCGTTAGCCGCATTATTGAATTTAACCAGAACCCTCTTTACAGCGACCACTCCCGACTTCTTCGTTCATCCTTTGCTGACATCCTGAACCACGCGGATACCGTCATTAACCAGCAGACACGTATGCGTCAGGGATTTTATGAGCGTAACCACTGTGAGATTTTGCAGGGCAACGCGCATTTTGTGGATGAACACACGCTGGCACTCGAGTGCCACGACGGTTCGGTTGAAACCCTTACCGCCGAAAAATTTGTCATCGCCTGCGGTTCACGCCCTTACCATCCGGCCGACGTGGACTTCTCACATCCGCGCGTCTACGACAGTGACTCCATTCTGAGCCTGCACCATGAACCCCGTCACGTCATTATCTATGGCGCGGGGGTCATTGGCTGTGAATATGCGTCGATCTTCCGCGGAATGGATGTCAAAGTTGACCTGATCAACACCCGCGATCGCCTGCTGGCGTTCCTCGATCAGGAGATGTCAGACTCTCTCTCCTACCACTTCTGGAACAGCGGCGTGGTGATTCGCCACAACGAAGAGTATGAGAAGATTGAGGGCTGTGACGACGGAGTGATCATGCACCTCAAGTCCGGCAAGAAGCTGAAAGCTGACTGTCTGCTGTATGCCAACGGCCGTACCGGTAACACCGATTCGCTGCAGCTGGAAAATATCGGGCTTGAAACCGACAGCCGTGGTCAGCTGAAGGTCAACAGCATGTATCAAACCGCCCTGCCGCATATCTACGCGGTTGGCGATGTGATTGGCTACCCGAGTCTGGCCTCTGCCGCTTATGACCAGGGGCGCATCGCGGCTCAGGCGCTGGTAAAAGGCGAAGCGACGGCGCATCTGATCGAAGATATCCCGACGGGCATCTATACCATCCCGGAAATCAGTTCTGTCGGCAAAACCGAGCAGCAGCTGACCTCAATGAAAGTGCCTTACGAGGTAGGGCGCGCGCAGTTTAAACATCTGGCGCGGGCGCAAATCGTGGGGATGAGCGTGGGGACGCTGAAGATCCTGTTCCATCGCGAGACGAAAGAGATCCTCGGGATTCACTGCTTTGGTGAACGCGCCGCGGAAATCATTCATATCGGCCAGGCCATCATGGAGCAGAAAGGTGGTGGCAACACCATTGAGTACTTCGTTAACACCACCTTTAACTACCCGACTATGGCCGAAGCCTATCGGGTCGCTGCCTTAAACGGTTTAAACCGCCTGTTTTAACGCACTGTCGAAATGGCCATCCATCGCACCACGGATGGCCTCTGCCAGCTGCTCATAGCGGCTGCGCAGCGGTGAGCCCGGGCGATAGACCAGACCAATGGTTCGACGCGGCTCTGGCTTAATGCACGGCAAGTAAACCACACCATCGCGTTTGCGTTCGCGCGGTACCGCCAGCGCAGGCAGCAGCGTGATTCCGCTTCCCGCCGCGACCATATTGCGCAGCGTTTCCAGGCTGGTTGCGCGGAAATGGGTATCCTCATCAGCGCCCGCTTCGAAGCAGAAGCCCATCGCCTGATCGCGCAGGCAGTGGCCGTCTTCCAGCATCAGCAGCTTTTCACCGGCGAGATCGGCCATCGGCACACGATCGCGGTTCGCCCACGGGTGATCTTCGTAGATCGCCAGCATCATTGGCTCATCGAACAGCGGCACTTCAATAAAGGCTTCACTCTCTTTCACCAGCGCCAGAATGGCGCAGTCGAGCTTGCCGCTGTCCAGCTGTGCCAGCAGCTGATGGGTTTGCGCTTCATGCAGGTACATTTCAAGTTTCGGGAACGTCTGGTGCAGCATCGGAATGATGTGCGGCAGCAGGTACGGACCAACGGTTGGGATCAGGCCAATATGCAGTGGGCCAGACATCGCCTCTCCCTGCTGGCTTGCCATTTCCTTGAGCACTTTGACCTCGCGCAGCACGGTGCGCGCCTGATCCACCAGCAGTAAACCTGCCTGTGTGAACAGTACCTTACGACTGGTGCGCTCCAGCAACATCACGCCCAGCTCGTCTTCCAGCTTGCGGATCTGACCGCTCAGCGTGGGCTGGCTGACGTGGCAGGAATCTGCCGCGCGGCGAAAGTGACGATGCTCGGCTAACGCTACCAGGTATTCAAGATCACGAATATTCATTATTCATCCTCCGTCGCCACGATAGTTCATGGCGATAGATAGCATAGCAACGAACGATTATCCCTATCAAGCATTCTGTTGAATAATACATCACATAGACGAGGCGGCACGTGTTTGACCCTTGACGTCCCCGCCCCGTCATCGAGTTTCTCTCAAAACTCGAACAACTAAAGCCAACGTGAACTTTTGCGGACCCCGTGGTCCGCTTTTTTTTTGCGTAAAAAAGCCTGGCGCTAAGCCAGGCTTTGTTTTTCTCCCTCTCCCTGTGGGAGAGGGCCGGGATGAGGGCACCAGCCCGCACAAATCAAACCAACCGGTTTTTCGCATCCGCTATCGCCTGCGCCACCTGCTTCGGCGACACGCCGCCTTTCGCCGCACGCTTATCCAGGCAGGACTGCAGCGAAAGAATCGGATACACATCATCCCCGATCGCCGCGCTGAATTTCTGCAGGTCAGCAAGGGCCAGTTCTTCCAGCGGTTTCCCCTGACGAATCGCTTCCACCACCGCTTCACCGACAATATGGTGCGCTTCACGGAACGGTACGCCTTTCGCTACCAGATAATCCGCCAGTTCAGTCGCGTTCGCGTAGCCCTGCTGGGCCGCTTCCTGGCAGCGTGGACGCTTCACCTGAATGCCGTCCAGCACCAGCGCGCCCATATGCAGACAGTCCAGCCAGGTGTCGAGTGCGTCGAACAGCCCTTCTTTGTCTTCCTGCATATCTTTGTTGTACGCCAGCGGGAGCCCTTTCAGGGTCATCATCATGCCGGTCAGCGCACCCTGTACACGGCCACACTTACCGCGGATCAGCTCCAGCGCATCCGGGTTTTTCTTCTGCGGCATCAGCGAAGAGCCAGACGTCACACGGTCAGACAGCTCGACGAAGCCCGCTTCGCCAGAGTTAAAGAAGATCAGGTCTTCCGCAAAGCGCGACAGGTGCACCATGCCGATAGACGCGTTAGAGAGCAGTTCCAGCACGTGGTCACGATCGGAGACGCTATCCAGGCTGTTGCGGGTAGCAGAGGCAAAGCCCAGCCAGCCTGCCAGCTGTTCACGGTCGATTTCATACGCCGTACCGGCCAGCGCGCCGCTGCCCAGCGGGCTGACGTCCAGACGTTTCAGGGTATCCTGCAGACGGCTTTCATCGCGCGCCAGCATCTCAACATAGGCCAGACACCAGTGCGCAAAGGTCACCGGCTGCGCGCGCTGCAGATGGGTATAACCCGGCATCACCGCATCCTGGTTGTTCTGTGCGGTCTCCACCAGCGCGCTCTGCAACTGACGGTTGGCCGCCAGCAGTTCGCCAACGGTATCTTTACACCACAGCTTCAGGTCGGTGGCGACCTGGTCGTTACGGCTCCGGCCAGTGTGAAGTTTTTTACCCAGTTGGCCGACTTTGTCGATCAGCTTGCCTTCCACCCAGCTATGAATATCTTCGGCATCGCTCTGCAGGATTTGCTGCGGATCCAGACGCACTTCTTCCAGCAGATTGTTGAGCGCCTCTTCCAGCTGCAGCTGTTCCTCTGCGCTCAGTACGCCCACCGTTACCAGCGCTTTGGACCAGGCCACAGAGCCGACGATATCCTGTTCGGCCAGGCGGTAGTCGAAGCGCAAAGAGTCGTTGAACTGTTTGAACCGCTGATCCGCTGCCTGTGTAAAACGCCCACCCCAAAGTGCCATAACATCGTTCCTTTATTCGTTAGTTCCGCCGGGTGGCGCTACGCTTACCCGGCCTACGGTCATTCATTAAAAACTTACGCTAAAATACGTGTGCCAATCGGCGTGCCGTTAAACAGTGCCGGAAGCTGCTCCGCATGACGCCAGGAGGCGATATCCACCGGACGACCGAGCGTGCGTGCGGCATCCAGCGCCGCATTGACTTTGACAATCATCCCGTCGGTAATAATGCCCTGGGCGATCAGCTGTTCGGCTTTTGCCGCAGTCATTTCCGCGATGCGCTGGCCTTTGCCGTCCAGAATACCGCTCACGTCGGAGAGCAGGATCAGATCCGCGCCCAGCGTCGCGGCCAGCGCGGTTGCCGCCTGGTCCGCATTCACGTTCATCAGCGCGCCCTCTTCGGTCACGCCGATAGAGCTCACCACCGGCAGGAAACCGCCTTCCAGCAGCGTGTTTATCAGCTTAGGCGAACCTGGCTGCGCCAGTCCAACATGGCCGAGCTCTTCGTCGAGCTGGGTCACTTTTACGCTATCGCCATCGCCCAGATAGAGGCCAACGGACGCAATATGGTGTTTCTTCGCCCAGGAGAGCAGCGTTTTGTTCGCCGTGCCCGCCAACGCACCGGTGATGATGTCAATCTGATCGGCAGGCGTCACCCGCAGACCGTTTTTCTTTTTCACCGGCAGGTTGAGCCCTTTCATCAGCTCATCCACCACGCAGCCGCCGCCGTGCACAATCACCAGCGGACGTTGGTGTGATTCGCGATAGTTAACCAGCGCGGTAAAAAGACGCTCCAGCGCTTCTTCGCTGTCCAGCAGTACACCGCCGAGTTTGATAATTAATGGGTTCATCATCACACCTTAAATAAGAGCCTGCGTTTCCGGGAAACCGAAACGAATATTTGCACATTGCATTGCCTGAGCGGCAGCGCCTTTGAGTAAGTTGTCTTCTGCGGCCACCACGATCAGATGCTCGCCCTGAACGGCAAAGCCGATATCGCAGAACGGCAGACCGACCACATTTTTCAGCGCCGGCACGCCTTTGTCATACAGACGCACCAGCGGTTTATCTGCATACGCCTGCGTGAAGACCGCCTTCACCTGTTCGCTGGTCACACCTGGTTTCAGGCGGCAGGTAATGGTTTCGAGGATCCCACGCGGGAAGCTGCCCAGATGCGGCGTGAAAATCACGTCCGCGCCCAAATGCGTGGTGATTTCAGGGTGATGGCGGTGATTAAACACGCCATACGGCTGAAGGCTCACTTCGCAGAAGCTGTTGGAGATAGCGGCCTTGCGCCCGGCTCCGCTCACGCCGCTGGTGGCGTTGATCACCGGCCACTGGTTCAGATCGAGCAGCCCGGCGTCGATCAGCGGTTTCAAAGAGAGCTGCGCCGCCGTCGGGTAGCAACCCGGAACGGCAATCAGATCCGCTTCTTTCAGCTTGTCTGCGCTCCACTCCGCCAGGCCATACACCGCTTTTTCAAGCAGATCCAGATGCTGGTGAGTGAAGCCGTAATATTTTTCGTAAAACGCGCCGTCGTTAACACGGAACGCACCGGAGAGGTCAAACACCACGCAGCCAGCCGCCAGGAACTGCGGCGCCAGGTCGTGGCTGACCTCATGCGCGGTGGCTAAAAACACGACGTCGACGCCGTCGGTGAACTCGCTGATGTCAGACATGGGCTGCAAAGGCAGATCAACCATGCCCTTAAGTTGCGGATGCAAATCGGAAATTAACTTTCCCGCATCATTGCTTTGCGCTGACACAGTCAAAGCGGTTATGGTCATATGAGGGTGACGATTTACGTAGCTTACAAGCTCTGCGCCCGCATAACCGCTAGCGCCTACAATCAGCGTATTCAACATCGGGTTCCTTTATGCTCAACGATAATGTATTTTTATTCACATTTATTGCATGAATATTGATACTATCACGACCTAAGGTGTGTCAACAATGAAAATGAACTTACCACCATTTATCGAGATTTACCGCGCCCTGATTGCCACACCGTCCATCAGCGCAACGGAAGAAGCACTGGATCAGAGCAATGCGTCTTTAATCAATCTGCTGGCGGGTTGGTTCAGCGATCTTGGCTTTAACGTTGAGGTTCAGCCCGTTCCCGGAACCCGCCACAAATTTAACCTGCTCGCCAGCACCGGAACCGGCGCAGGCGGCCTGCTGCTTGCGGGTCATACCGACACCGTGCCGTTTGATGATGGCCGCTGGACCCGGGACCCGTTTACCCTGACCGAGCATGACAACAAACTCTACGGGCTGGGCACGGCCGACATGAAAGGCTTCTTCGCCTTTATCCTCGACGCGCTGCGTGACGTGGACGTGACAAAACTGAAAAAGCCGCTCTACATCCTGGCTACCGCCGATGAAGAGACCAGCATGGCGGGCGCACGCTACTTCTCGGAAAACACGTCGATTCGCCCGGATTGCGCGATCATCGGTGAGCCAACCTCGTTGCAGCCAATCCGTGCGCATAAAGGCCATATCTCTACCGCCGTGCGTGTCCTGGGCCAGTCCGGTCACTCCAGCGATCCGGCGCGCGGCGTCAACGCCATTGAGCTGATGCATGACGCCATCGGCCGCATCATGACCCTGCGCGACGATCTGAAAGAGCGCTATCACTACGACGCGTTCACCGTGCCGTATCCGACCCTGAACCTCGGCAGCCTGCACGGCGGCGATGCCTCCAACCGTATCTGCGCATGCTGTGAATTGCATATGGATATCCGCCCGCTGCCGGGCATGACGCTGAGCGATCTCGACGGCTTGCTGAATGAAGCGCTGGCCCCGGTCAGCGAGCGCTGGCCGGGCCGCCTGACGGTCTCCGAACTGCATCCGCCGATCCCGGGTTATGAGTGCCCGCCGGATCATCAGCTGGTCGAAGTGGTAGAAAAATTACTCGGTGAAAAAACCGACGTGGTGAACTACTGCACCGAAGCGCCGTTTATTCAGACCCTGTGCCCGACGCTGGTACTCGGCCCTGGCTCCATCAATCAGGCGCACCAGCCGGACGAATATCTGGAAACCCGCTTTATCAAGCCTACTCGCGAGCTGATCACCCAGGTTGTACATCACTTCTGCTGGCATTAAAAACTGCCCCTCACCCTAACCCTCTCCCCAAAGGGGAGAGGGAATTTGAACACCCTCGCCCCTTTGGGGAGAGGGCAGGGTGAGGGGAGTAAATCCCGCGATCTCCATCACATTCCCATAAGCATCTCTTATCTGACGCAATGCGAATTAAATTTCGTAAATTACCCGCATTTATTCGTTTGCTGAACCGTTTTCGCAGCAATTGACGACGGGGGTTTTACGTGGCTTTATAAAGGGAGATGACAAAATAATGCCCGGATGCGTTTCGTCTGGGCATAAACAAAAATGATGGGGTGACTGGGTTTTTATGAACGAACAATATTCCGCGTTGCGTAGTAATGTCAGTATGCTCGGCAAAGTGCTTGGAGATACCATCAAAGATGCGTTGGGGGAGAACATCCTCGACCGCGTTGAAACCATCCGCAAGCTGTCTAAAGCTTCCCGTGCCGGTAACGAAGCCAGTCGTCAGGAGCTGTTAACCACATTGCAGAACCTCTCTAACGATGAGCTACTGCCCGTTGCACGCGCATTCAGCCAGTTCCTGAACCTGGCAAACACCGCTGAGCAATACCACAGCATTTCGCCAAACGGTGAAGCGGCCAGCAACCCGGAAGTCATTGCCCGCACCCTTCGTAAACTGAAAGAGCAGCCAGATCTTAACGAAGCCACCATCAAAAAAGCGGTAGAGTCGCTTTCGCTGGAGCTGGTGCTGACCGCCCACCCAACCGAGATCACCCGTCGCACCCTGATCCACAAAATGGTGGAAGTGAATAACTGCCTCAAGCAGTTGGATAATAAAGACATTGCCGACTACGAACGCAACCAGCTGATGCGCCGTCTGCGCCAGCTGATTGCCCAGTCCTGGCACACCGATGAAATTCGCAAGCACCGCCCAAGCCCGGTCGACGAAGCCAAATGGGGCTTTGCGGTGGTGGAAAACAGCCTGTGGGAAGGGGTACCTAACTATCTGCGCGAGCTGAACGAGCAGCTGGAAGAAAATCTGGGCTACCGCCTGCCGGTCGACTTTGTTCCGGTCCGTTTCACCTCCTGGATGGGCGGTGACCGCGACGGTAACCCGAACGTCACCGCGGAAATTACCCGTCACGTCCTGCTGCTAAGCCGCTGGAAAGCGACCGATCTGTTCCTGAAAGACATTCAGGTGCTGATCTCCGAACTGTCGATGGTTGAAGCGACGCCGGAACTGCGCGCGCTGGCCGGAGAAGAAGGCGCCAGCGAACCGTACCGTTTCCTGATGAAAAAACTGCGCAGTCAGCTGATGGCCACCCAGGCCTGGCTGGAAGCGCGCCTGAAAGGCCAACGCCTGCCGAAGCCGGAAGGTCTGCTGAGCCAGAACGAGCAGCTCTGGGAGCCTCTCTACGCCTGTTATAAATCACTGCAGGCCTGTGGAATGGGCATCATCGCCAACGGCGAACTGCTCGATACCCTGCGTCGCGTGAAGTGTTTTGGCGTGCCGCTGGTGCGTATCGACGTGCGTCAGGAGAGTACCCGCCATACCGAAGCCCTGGGCGAGCTGACCCGCTATCTCGGTATCGGCGACTATGAAAGCTGGTCCGAAGCCGACAAACAGGCCTTCCTGATCCGCGAACTGAACTCGAAGCGCCCTCTGCTGCCGCGCAACTGGGAGCCAAGCAACGAAACCCGCGAAGTGCTTAACACCTGTAAAGCGATCGTGGATGCGCCAAAAGGATCGGTGGCCGCCTATGTGATCTCCATGGCGAAAACCCCGTCCGACGTGCTGGCCGTTCACCTTCTGCTGAAAGAAGCCGGTATCGACTATGCCCTGCCGGTCGCTCCTCTGTTTGAAACCCTCGACGACCTGAACAATGCCAACGACGTCATGACCCAGTTGCTGAATATCGACTGGTATCGCGGCTTCATTCAGGGCAAACAGATGGTAATGATTGGCTATTCCGACTCCGCAAAAGATGCGGGCGTGATGGCCGCATCCTGGGCGCAGTATCAGGCGCAGGATGCGCTGATCAAAACCTGCGAGAAAGCCGGTATTGAGCTGACCCTGTTCCACGGACGCGGTGGTTCCATTGGCCGCGGTGGCGCGCCTGCGCATGCGGCACTGTTATCGCAGCCGCCGGGAAGCCTGAAAGGCGGCCTGCGCGTGACCGAGCAGGGTGAGATGATCCGCTTCAAATACGGCCTGCCGGAAGTGACCATCAGCAGTCTGTCGCTTTATACCAGTGCCATTCTGGAAGCGAACCTGCTGCCACCGCCGGAGCCAAAAGCCTCCTGGTGCCATATCATGGACGAGCTGTCAGACATTTCCTGCGATTTGTACCGTGGCTACGTGCGTGAAAACAAAGATTTCGTCCCTTACTTCCGCTCAGCTACACCAGAGCAGGAGCTGGGTAAACTGCCGCTGGGTTCACGTCCAGCCAAGCGTCGCCCGACCGGTGGCGTAGAGTCCCTGCGTGCGATTCCGTGGATCTTCGCCTGGACGCAGAACCGTCTGATGCTGCCCGCCTGGCTGGGTGCCGGTGCCGCGCTGCAAAAAGTGGTGGAAGATGGCAAACAGAGCGAGCTGGAAACCATGTGCCGCGACTGGCCGTTCTTCTCTACCCGTCTGGGTATGCTGGAGATGGTCTTCTCGAAAGCGGACCTGTGGCTGGCGGAATACTACGATCAGCGTCTGGTGAAACCTGAACTGTGGGCGCTGGGTAAAGAGCTGCGCGAACTGCTGGAAGGCGACATTAAAGTGGTGCTGGATATCGCCAACGACTCACACCTGATGGCGGACCTGCCGTGGATTGCCGAGTCTATTCAGCTGCGTAACATCTACACCGACCCGCTGAACGTCCTGCAGGCAGAACTGCTGCACCGTTCCCGTCTGGCAGAAGAGGAAGGGAAAGAGCCAGATCCACGCGTTGAACAGGCGCTAATGGTGACGATTGCGGGTGTTGCGGCGGGTATGCGTAACACCGGTTAATGCTTTATGCCGGCGGCGCTACGCTTGCACGGGCCTACGACACGTAGGCCGGGAAAGCGTTAGCGCCACCCGGCAATATCCCGGTTCCCACCTCATGTACCACGATATCACGCACATCCTGACGGATCTGATTAACGGCACATTGCCCCTGTATCAGGTGCACTTTGTCGCGCCTGCCGGGAAGCATATCCGAACATCACCTTGTCTCTCAGTTAGCCTGGAAACCCGCTGCGAGGTATGCTTTTCCGCATCCGGGTACGTTCCGCTTCATTCTTCAAACTCTCTCAGAATAAGCTTCGGTAAACAGCAGCTGACGCTTCAGCTCCACCGGGATAATGCCCTTTTACAACAGCAGCAGGTTGCCAGACGAGGTCCCAGAACGGGCGCGTTTCTCCTGCAAACGCTCAATGAGCTGCACATGCAACCGACTGAGCAGGACACGGCCAGGCTGGTGGTGTTAAGTCTGCTCAGCCACTGCCGCGATCTGCTTGGCAGCGAGATCCACACTGATAGCCGCAGCCGCGCGCTCTTTGAAGCCATTCGTCTCTTTATTGACGAACATCATGCCTCAGCGCTGACCCGAGATTCCGTTGCCGAGGCGTTTTATATTTCCCCCAACTATCTTTCCCATCTTTTTCAGAAGACCGGGAACGTCGGGTTCAATGAATACCTGACACAAACGCGTCTGGAACACGCGCGCCAGCTGCTCAAGGGATACGATTTAAAAATTAAGGATATTGCCGCGCGCTGCGGATTTATGGACAGCAACTATTTCTGCCGTCTCTTTCGCAAACACACAGAACGTTCCCCTTCCGAATATCGCCGTCAGTATCACAGCCAGTTGACGGCCAAAAACTAGCATTGTGATCGGCATCTCACTTCGTTAAGCACATTACATTTGTCCAGTATTTGGCAAAATTGACCTGTATCTCCACTCTGCAGCCCGCTTTATCCTGTCATCAACCTTTCTGACTTAAGGAAAAATAATGGAACTGTACCTGGATACCGCCAACGTGGCGGAAGTAGAACGCCTGGCGCGCATTTTTCCCATCGCGGGCGTCACCACCAACCCGAGCATTATTGCCGCCAGCCGTGAATCCCTCTGGGATGTACTGCCACGCCTGCAAAACGCCATCGGGCCGGAAGGCACGCTGTTTGCGCAGACCCTGAGCCGCGAGGCAGAAGGCATGGTGGCGGAAGCCAAACGTCTGAGTAACGCCATTCCGGGTATCGTGGTGAAAATCCCGGTGACCGAACAGGGGCTTATCGCGATTAAGGCGCTGAAAAAAGAGGGCATCACCACCCTGGGCACCGCCGTGTACAGCGCAGCCCAGGGCTTGCTCGCTGCGCTGGCAGGGGCAAAGTATGTCGCGCCGTATGTCAACCGTGTCGACGCGCAGGGCGGTGACGGCATCCGCATGGTCCAGGAGCTGCAAACCCTGCTGGAACTGCACGCGCCAGACAGTAAAGTGCTGGCCGCCAGTTTCAAAACGCCGCGTCAGGCGCTGGACTGTCTGCTCGCGGGATGTGAGGCAATCACGCTTCCTTTAGATGTAGCGCAACACATGCTCGGCACCCCGGCGGTAGAGTCAGCCATAGAGAAGTTCGAGCAGGACTGGAAAAACGCGTTTGGTAACCTCAACCTCTAAGGGAGAATTGTTATGGACCGTATCATTCAATCGCCTGGGAAATATATCCAGGGCGCGGATGTGCTGACCCGTCTCGGCGACTATCTGAAACCTCTGGCACAGCGCTGGCTGGTCGTCGGTGATAAATTTGTACTGGGTTTTGCCGAAGAGACCTTGCGACAAAGCTTTAAAAAAGCAGAGCTGCATGCCGAAATCGCACCCTTTGGCGGCGAATGTTCACAAAATGAAATCGATCGTCTGAAAAAACTCGCTGACAGTGCCGACTGTATGGCGGTGCTGGGTATCGGTGGTGGTAAAACGCTGGATACCGCCAAAGCACTGGCTCACTTTATGGACGTGCCCGTTGCGATTGCGCCGACTATCGCTTCCACCGATGCGCCGTGCAGCGCCCTCTCCGTCATTTACACCGACAGCGGCGAGTTCGATCGCTACCTGATGCTGCCGCACAACCCGAACATGGTGATTGTGGATACGAAAGTGGTTGCGGGTGCGCCTGCGCGTCTGCTGGCCGCCGGGATTGGCGATGCGCTGGCGACCTGGTTTGAAGCACGCGCCTGCTCACGCAGCGGCGCGACCACGATGTCCGGCGGTAAATGTACCCAGGCGGCACTGGCGCTCGCCGAGCTGTGCTACAACACGCTGGTTGAAGAAGGTGAAAAAGCGATGCTGGCCGCAGAACAGCATGTGGTCACACCGGCGCTGGAACGCATTATCGAAGCCAATACCTATCTCAGCGGTGTAGGTTTTGAGAGCGGCGGTCTGGCAGCGGCACACGCTATTCATAACGGTATGACGGCGGTACCGGACGCACATCATTTCTACCACGGTGAAAAAGTGGCGTTTGGGACGTTGACGCAGCTGGTGCTGGAAAACGCGCCGGTAGAAGAAATAGAGACCGTCGCGGCGCTTTGCCACAGCGTTGGGCTGCCCATTACGCTGGCGCAGCTGAATATCAAAGACGACATTCCGGCCAAAATGCGTCTGATTGCCGAAGCGTCTTGTGCGGAAGGGGAAACCATCCACAACATGCCGGGCGGCGTGTCGCCGGATCAGGTTTACGCGGCACTGCTGGTGGCCGACCAGTATGGACAGCGTTTCCTGCAGGAGTGGGAGTAAATAGCATGAATAAAAATCCCCGCATCGGCGGGGATTTTTTTGCCCGTAAGCCGGGTAGGCGTAACCGCACCCGGCATTATGGTTACTTCACGTCAAAGCGATCCAGATCCATCACCCTCGCCCATGCTGCAACGAAGTCGCGGACAAACTTCTCATGCGCATCGTCACTGGCGTAAACCTCTGCCAGCGCGCGCAGCACGGCGTTAGAACCGAAGACCAGATCGGCGCGGGTGGCGGTATATTTCACTTCACCACTGGCGCGATCGCTTCCGGCAAACAGCTCATTGGATTCATCGGTCGCCTTCCACTGGGTATTCATGTCCAGCAGGTTCACGAAGAAATCATTGCTCAGCACGCCCTCACGGTTGGTGAACACACCGTTCTTGCTGCCATCAAAGTTTGCACCCAATACGCGCAGACCACCGATCAGCACCGTCAACTCCGGTGCGGTCAGCGTCAGCTGCTGGGCCTTATCAATCAGCAGTGACTCCGTTGTGGACACATCCACCTGCGCACGGTAGTTGCGGAAGCCATCGGCAATCGGCTCAAGCAGGTTAAACATCTCGATATCCGTCTGGTCCTGACGCGCATCCACGCGGCCCGGCGTGAACGGTACGGTGACATACACGCCCGCAGCTTTGGCAGCCTGCTCAACACCTACCACGCCCGCCAGCACGATAATATCGGCCAGGGAGGCTTTGTTGGTGGTGCGCTGGATAGCTTCCAGCGCCGGCAGTGCGCGAACCGCTGCGGCGTTCACGTCCCAGTCACGCTGCGGGGCCAACGCCAGACGCGCGCCGTTGGCGCCGCCACGCTTATCGCCACCGCGGAAGGTTGAGGCTGATGCCCAGGCAACAGAAACCAGTTCGCTGACAGACAGGCCGGACGCGGCAATTTCCGCCTTCAGGCTTTCAATGTCTTCTTTGGTCGGATTGAATACCGCCTCCGGCAGCGGATCCTGCCAGATCAGATCTTCTTTCGGCACTTCCGGACCAAGGTAACGCGATTTTGGACCCATATCGCGGTGAGTCAGTTTGAACCACGCGCGCGCGAAGGCTTCGTTGAAAGCCTGCGGATCGTTCAGGAAACGGCGAGAAATCTTTTCGAATTCCGGGTCAAAACGCAGCGTCAGGTCGGTAACCAGCATCGTTGGCTTACGTTTTTTCGACGGGTCAAACGGGTCAGGCATGATTTCCGGTGCATCCACGGCTTCAAACTGAATCGCGCCTGCCGGGCTGCGGGTCTGTACCCATTCGTATTTGAACAGGTTCTCGAAGAAGTAGTTGCTCCACTGGGTCGGCGTTTGGGACCAGATGACTTCCAGACCGGAGGTGATGGCGTCAGCGCCAACCCCTGTGCCATGCGTGCTGGCCCAGCCCAGACCCTGCGCTTCAATCGGTGAGGCTTCCGGGTCGGTACCCACGTGGGTGGCTTCACCTGCGCCGTGGGTTTTACCGAGGGTGTGGCCGCCCGCAATCAGCGCGACGGTCTCTTCATCGTTCATCCCCATGTTGCCGAAGGTTGCGCGGATCGCCGCTGCCGCTGACAGCGGTTCGCCACTGGCGTTTGGCCCTTCCGGGTTAACGTAAATCAGCCCCATTTCGGTGGCAGCCAGAGGGCGCTTCGCCAGCGCTTCCGGATCGCGGTGGGTCAGCCAGGCTTTTTCATCACCCCAGTTCACGTCCAGATCCGGTTCCCAGACATCTTCACGCCCGGCACCAAAACCAAAGGTGCGGAAGCCGGAATTCTCCAGCGCCACGTTACCCGCGAGGATGAACAGGTCAGCCCAGGAAATTTTTTGTCCGTATTTTTTCTTGATGGGCCACAGCAGACGGCGCGCTTTATCCAGGCTAACGTTATCCGGCCAGGAGTTCAGTGGCGCAAAGCGCTGTTGACCGCGTCCTGCCCCACCGCGCCCGTCAACGGAGCGATAGGTACCCGCGCCATGCCAGGCCATACGGATAAACAGGCCCGCATAGCTGCCCCAGTCGGCTGGCCACCACGGTTGAGAGTCGGTTAAAAGTGCTTTGAGGTCGCCTTTCAGGGCAGAGTAATCAAGCTTGCTGAATTCTTTGCGGTAGTCGAAGTCTTCACCCAGAGGGTTAGAACGGTTGGAATGTTGGTTAAGAAGATCGATGCGGAGTTGTTTTGGCCACCAGTCACGGCTGCCTGTACCTGCCCCCGCGCTGTGATCGACGCCGCCCTGATGGAACGGGCATTTGCCGACTGATGCCGCTTTATTGGAATCGTCTGACGTGCTCATCGCTATGCTCCCTTTTACAGTGTTACCGTTACGATATACACCACTAGCAATAAGATATAGTTGAATTAATCCACAGATTCGATAGCTAATACCTTTTAACTTTTCACGCGACTAAAAAAGCCCTCATGATATGAGGGCTTTATGCTTATTATGCCGGGCGAACACCGAGCGTATGACAAATGGCGTAGCTCATCTCCGCGCGGTTCAGGGTATAGAAATGGAAGTCTTTCACCCCTTCGCGGCTTAAGATCTTCACCATATCCATCGCGATATTGGCACCCACCAGCTTGCGGGTTTCCGGATCATCGTCCAGCCCTTCGTACATTTTGGACATCCACAGCGGGATGCGCACGTTGGTCATATCGGCAAACTTCTTCGCCTGTTTGAAATTAGAGACCGGCAAAATGCCCGGGATAATTTCAACGTCGATGCCCGCGGAGACGCAGCGGTCGCGAAAGCGCAGGTAGCTTTCCACATCAAAGAAGAACTGCGTAATGGCACGGTTTGCCCCGGCATCCACTTTACGCTTCAGGTTAAGCAGATCGGCCTGGGCGCTTTTCGCTTCCGGGTGTACTTCAGGATAAGCGGCAACGGAGATATCAAAGTCCGCGACATCTTTCAAAAGCGCGACCAGATCCGCCGCATACATTTCCGGCTTACCGCTACCCGGCGGCAGGTCGCCACGCAGGGCGACGATATGACGAATGCCGTTGTTCCAGTAGTCCTGAGCGATGGCACGCAGCTCGTCGCGGGTCGCGTCAATACAGGTGAGGTGCGGCGCCGCCTCCAGACCGGTACGATCTTTGATGCCTTTAATGATGCTGTGCGTGCGGTCACGCTCACCGGAGTTCGCGCCGTAGGTCACCGAGACAAACTTCGGTTTCAGGCTGCTGAGACGATCGATAGAGCTCCACAGGGTTTGCTCCATTTCACTGGTGCGCGGCGGGAAAAATTCAAAAGAGACGTTAATCTGGCCGTTTACTTCGGCCAGGCTCTGATTCAGTGCTTCCCGCTGGTTGGCGTGAAAAAAGCTCATACCTTACCTCTATCAATCGCTTGTCATTGTCTGTTGTGTTTTGAACTTCTATACGTTTAGACGTCCAGATGTAAAAATGACGGAAAAGCGCAGGGACGTCAACATAAATAATCAACAATAACGGTGAGGTTTGCTCAGGGAAGATGAAGGAAATTCATGATGGGGTGGAAAGACCCCTCACCCTAACCCTCTCCCCAAAGGGGAGAGGGAACGATGACACCCTCTCCCCTTTGGGGAGAGGGCTGGGGTGAGGGGCGTTACAGCAGCTTAGCCAGACGGTTAATGTCGGACTGGATTGCCCCGGCGGTCACATCACGCCCCGCGCCAGGACCGCGGATCACCAGCGGGTTGTCGCGGTACCAGCGGCTTTCGATGGCAAAGACGTTATCGCACGGCAGCAGCGCCGCCAGCGGATGTTCAGGACGCACCGCCTCGACACCGACACGCGCTTTTCCATTCGCCTCGAAACGCGCTACGTAACGCAGCACCAGCCCCATCTCGTTCGCCGCTTCCAGACGCTGTACCATCTGCTCGTTAAGCTCTTCACCATTCTCAAAGAAATGATCCACCGAGCCCTCCTCACAGCCAGCAGGCACCAGTGACTCGACGCGGACGGAATCCGGCTCGATGTCATAACCGGCTTCACGCGCCAGGATCACCAGCTTACGCATGACGTCTTTACCGGAGAGGTCAACGCGCGGATCGGGTTCCGTTAAGCCCTGCTGCCACGCCTGATCCACCAGGTCAGTGAACGGCACGGTGCCGTCAAACTGCAGGAATAGCCAGGAGAGCGTGCCGGAGAAGATACCGCTCAGCGCCAGAATGCTGTCACCGCTTTCAATCAGGTCACGTACCGTGTGGTTAACCGGCAGGCCAGCCCCAACCGTGGCGTTGTAGAGCCAGTGGCGTCCTGTTTTTTCAAACGCGTCGTGGATTTGACGGTATTTATCGGTACTGCTTGCCCCTGCCAGTTTGTTCGCACTGATAACGTGGAAGCCGTGGCTGGCAAAATCAAGATACTGATCGGCAAGCTGTTCACTGGCGGTGACGTCCAGCACCACCAGATCGTCATACGGGTGCGCGCGCATCCACAGGAACAGCGACTCTTCATCCTGCTCGACGGCTTCGTCATTAAAGAAGGCAAGCGCGCGGCTGGCATCCAGCCCCTCGTAGTTCAGCAGGCTGCGGCGGCTGTCCACGACGCCTGCGAGAATGAATTCAAAGCCGGTACGCGCCGAGAGCGTGACCTGCTCACGGGCAAACAGCTCCAGCCAGCGGGAACCGATGTTGCCTTTACCAAACAGCACCAGGCCGATACGTTTTTCGGCGCGGAACAGAGAGGTATGCAGGCCCTGAATCAGGCTTTCGGTAGGACCTTTGCGCAGGACGGCGACCAGGCTGATGCCCTCTTCCGATTGCCAGGTAAATTCCACCGGCTGGCCTTTCAGCTGCTGCCAGAAGCGGTGGCAGTGCAGCGGGTTACGGGTGACGCCCGCCCCCACCATCGCCACCATTGCCAGTCCCTGACGCAGGCGAAGCTCGCCCGGCAGACCCGCTTCATCGAGGATTTTCAGGGCGCTGTCCGCCACTTCAGCGGTGTAGCAGAACTGCAGCAGCTGGCGGTCATTGTGAACCCC
Organism: Enterobacter sp. WCHEn090032; assembly: GCF_003986875.1. Taxonomy (NCBI): domain Bacteria; kingdom Pseudomonadati; phylum Pseudomonadota; class Gammaproteobacteria; order Enterobacterales; family Enterobacteriaceae; genus Enterobacter; species Enterobacter sp. WCHEn090032. The sequence continues at coordinate 69,360 of NZ_RXRN01000016.1, read as the reverse complement.
CACAGCCAGCGGGCGTACCTGAGCACGCTTTAACACCAGGTCGATCTCTTTATGCGCCAGTTTGAAGTCCTGGCCCGCCGGCACCTGGAACTCAATCAGACAGATGTCGTCATGGCTGGTGACGATACGCGCGCCGGTACCGGACGCCAGAACGCGCTCAATGCGCGTGGAGCCTTGATCCGGGGTGTAACTGCAGCGCAGCTGCAGGTCGATATCGCTACCGGAAACCGGCTGCAGCGTACGGGTGTGCAACACCGGTGCGGCCAGACGGGCCAGCTCGCTGGCTTCATCCAGACGCAGCAGCGGCAGCAGGCAGGCATCTTTCACTTTACGCGGGTCCGCGCTGTAAACACCCGCCACGTCGCTCCAGATGGTGACGCGAGAGACGCCCGCCAGGGCGCCAATCTGCGTTGCCGAGTAGTCGGAACCGTTACGGCCAAGCAGTACGGTTTCGCCTGCACTGCTGCGGCTGATAAAGCCAGTCACCACAATCCGTTTGCCCGGGTGCTGCACCAGCAGCTGTTGCAGCAGCGGGTAGGACAAGCCTTCATCCACCTGCGGCTGTGCGGCGCGTTCAGCGCGCAGGAAATCACGCGCATCGAGCCAGGCGGCGTCCACCCCCAGATGTTGCAACACAGCGGCCATCAGACGCGCGGACCACACTTCACCATGGCCCACCACTTCGGCATACACCGCATCGGTAATACCGCTGTCGAGCAGCGCAGCCAGACGCTCAAGGTCATGGGTAAAGGCGCTGATCAGCCCGTCAGCCACGTCCGCAGGCAGCAGGCCGGCAATCAGCTCGCTCTGATAACGACGTAAGGACTGTTGCACCTGATGCGCAGAAAGGCGATCGGTCTGGCTCAGTTTCAGCCAGCTAATCAACTGGTTGGTGGTGCTGCCTGCCGCAGAGACAACCATCATGTCCCCCGGCTGCGAATACTCGGTCATGATCCCTGCGACACGCAGATAACATTTCACATCAGCAAGACTACTACCACCAAACTTGTGCAGCTGACGACCCTTCGCCCCTGCCTGCGCTATCACACTCATGATTACCCCTTGGCTGCGACCCGGAAGCCATTTTCCAGATCGGCAATTAAATCTTCAGAATCTTCAATACCGGTTGAGATCCGCAGCAGCGTCTCAGAAATCCCGGCGGCGGCACGTGCTTCGGGTGCCATACCTGCGTGCGTCATGGTCGCGGCGTGGGAGATCAAGCTTTCAACCCCACCTAAGGATTCCGCCAGCGTAAACAATGACAACCCGCTCAGGAAGCGACGCAGCGTTTGCTCGTCACCGTCCAGTTCAAAACTTAACATCGCGCCAAACCCTTTCTGCTGACGCGCGGCAATCTCATGCCCCTGGTTTTCAGGTAGCGACGGGTGATAGAGCTTCTTCACCAGCGGCTGGGTTTTCAGGAAATCAACAATCGCCTGGGCATTGCGCTGCGCCACGTCCATACGCGGCGACAGCGTGCGAATGCCGCGTAACAGCAGATAACTGTCGAAAGCCCCGGCGGTGACGCCAATGTTATTCGCCCACCATGCCAGTTCGGTGACAACATCAGGATCTTTAGCAATCACCACGCCCGCAACCACGTCAGAATGGCCGTTAAGATATTTTGTGCATGAATGCAATACCAGATCGGCACCCAGTGCGAGTGGGTTCTGAAGGGCCGGACTGAGGAAGGTATTATCCACTACACTTATCGCTCCCGCATCCCTTGCGAGCTGACAAATTTTCGCAATATCGACAACGCGCAACAATGGATTGCTTGGACTTTCCACCAGCACCAGCTTCGGTTTCTCTGCCAGCGCCTGTTTCAGCGCCTGTTCGTCGTTTTGATCGACAAACAGCACGCGATAGCAGCCGCGTTTCGCCAGGCTATCAAACAGACGATAGCTGCCGCCGTAGCAATCGTGCGGCGCCACCAGCAGATCGCCCGGTTTCAGGAACACGGTGGTGACCAGATGAATGGCGGACATCCCGGTATTGGTTAATACTGCCCCTGCGCCACCTTCCAGTTCCGCCAGCGCGCGCTGGGTCACGTCACGCGTAGGGTTGCCACGACGCGAGTAATCATGCGCGCGGGGTTCATTAAATCCGGTGAAATTATAGGTACTGGAAAGATGAATGGGCGGGACAACGCAGCCGTACTGCTCGTCATCATTTAATCCGCTACGCACTGCGATAGTGGCCTGTTTACGCGTCATGGTGAGGGCTTCCTGGCGAATGAGGTGAAAAGTCAGGCACCAGAGTAAACATTGAAAGTATGGACGTCAATACATCTGGACATCTAAACTTCTTTGCGTATAGATTGAGCAATGCGCAAATAGCCGTTAAAATTATATGCTTTAGTGCACGCTGCAGCGGCAATATCCGTGCCACGGTATCGTCTCTACGGTAAACTAGGCAAGATTGCGGTTCAAAACGGGTGGTTACAGGTTTTGCACCTTTAAATAAATGACTGAGAGGATTAAAGGTATCTCATGGCTGAATGGAGCGGCGAATATATCAGCCCATACGCTGAGCACGGTAAGAAGAGTGAGCAAGTAAAGAAAATTACGGTTTCCATTCCTCTGAAGGTGTTGAAGATCCTCACCGATGAACGTACGCGTCGTCAGGTGAACAACCTGCGCCACGCAACCAACAGCGAACTGCTGTGCGAAGCGTTTCTGCATGCGTTTACCGGTCAACCGTTGCCGAACGATGACGACCTGCGCAAAGAGCGTAGTGACGAAATCCCGGAAGAGGCGAAGGTGATCATGCGTGAACTGGGTATTGACCCGGAGACGTGGGAATACTGAGAAGCGGATACAAAAAAGGCACCTTGCGGTGCCTTTTTTTCGGGAAACTTATTTAGCGCCCGGGATGCTGAAACGCTTGTTGAAGCGGTCAACACGGCCACCGGTTGCAACATCACGCTGCTTACCAGTGTAGAACGGGTGGCATTTGCCGCACACGTCCAGGTTCAGATCGTGACCCACGGTAGAGCGGATCTGGATAGAGTTACCGCAAGAGCAGTTTGCAGTAATCATTTCGTATTTCGGGTGAATATCTTTTTTCATGGGAGAACCTCAGTTAAGGCCGCGTCGCTCTTCCAGCCCTAACGCCAGACACCACGCGATGTTGATTGTAAGTTCTTTGGCGTAAAGTACACCAAAGGCGGCGAATCATACAGAATTTGACCAACGTATGCAAACTGATCCGCACGCCGCTTTCACTAATGTGTATACTAACGCGCCACTTTTCAAGTCAGGAAGATTCGATGCCCGTCGCTCACGTTGCCCTGCCCGTTCCGCTTCCCCGCACCTTTGACTACCTGCTGCCTGACAGCATGAGCGCAAAAGCGGGCTGTCGCGTGACCGTGCCGTTCGGCAAACAGCAGCGTGTGGGGATCGTCGTCTCCGTCAGCGATAAAAGCGAATTACCGCTTAACGAACTGAAATCGATTGTTGAAGTGCTGGACAACGAGCCGGTTTACTCCCTCAGCACCTGGCGATTGCTGCTGTGGGCGGCGGATTACTACCATCACCCGATTGGCGATGTTCTGTTCCACGCCCTGCCGATCATGCTGCGCCAGGGCAAGAGCGCCACCCATGCGCCAGTGTGGTACTGGTTTGCGACCGAGCAGGGCCAGGCGGTGGATATCAACAGCCTGAAGCGCTCGCAGAAACAGCAGCAGGCGCTGGCGGCCCTGCGTCAGGGAAAAATCTGGCGTCACCAGGTTGATGAGCTCGAGGTCAGCGAAACGGCGCTACAGGCCTTAAGAAAGAAAGGGCTGAGCGAACTGGCAAGCGAAGCACCTGCCCTGTACGACTGGCGGGAGCGTTTCTCCGTCTCAGGGGATCGCCTGCGTCTGAATACCGAGCAGGCCACCGCCGTCGGCGCGATCCATAGCGCCTCCGACCATTTCTCTGCCTGGCTGCTGGCGGGGGTCACCGGCTCCGGCAAGACCGAAGTCTATCTGAGCGTGCTGGAAAACGTGCTCGCTCAGGGCAAGCAGGCGCTGGTGATGGTGCCGGAAATTGGCCTGACGCCGCAAACCATCGCCCGCTTTCGCGAACGCTTCAATGCGCCGGTTGAAGTGCTGCACTCCGGCCTGAACGACAGCGAACGGCTCAGCGCCTGGCTGAAAGCGAAGAACGGCGAAGCGGCGATTGTCATCGGCACCCGCTCGTCGCTGTTTACGCCGTTTAAAAACCTTGGCGTTATCGTGATCGACGAAGAGCACGACAGCTCCTATAAACAGCAGGAAGGCTGGCGCTATCACGCCCGCGATCTGGCGGTTTATCGCGCCCACAGCGAGCAAATCCCCATCATTCTTGGCTCCGCCACGCCTGCGCTCGAAACGCTGCACAACGTGCGCCAGCGTAAATACCATATGCTGCGCCTGACGCGCCGCGCGGGGAATGCCCGTCCGGCCATTCAGCACGTTCTGGATCTGAAAGGTCAGCAGGTGCAGGCAGGGTTAGCGCCCGCGCTTATTACCCGCATGCGCCAGCATTTGCAGGCGGGGAACCAGGTCATTCTGTTCCTTAACCGACGCGGGTTTGCCCCCGCCCTGCTGTGCCACGACTGCGGCTGGATTGCCGAGTGCCCGCGCTGTGACCATTACTACACCTTCCACCAGGCCCAGCGTCATTTGCGCTGCCACCACTGCGACAGCCAGCGACCGGTGCCGCGCCAGTGCCCGTCGTGCGGGTCTACGCATATTGTGCCGGTTGGTCTGGGGACGGAGCAGCTGGAACAGTCTCTGGCCCCCTTCTTCCCGGATGTGCCCATTTCCCGTATCGACAGAGATACCACCAGCCGCAAAGGGGCGCTGGAACAGCAGCTGGCGGAAGTGCATCGCGGAGGCGCACGCATACTGATTGGCACCCAGATGCTGGCCAAAGGCCATCACTTTCCGGACGTGACGCTGGTCGCCCTGTTGGATGTGGACGGCGCGCTGTTCTCTGCCGATTTCCGCTCAGCCGAGCGTTTTGCCCAGCTCTATACCCAGGTGGCGGGACGTGCAGGACGCGCCGGCAAGCAGGGAGAAGTCGTTCTGCAAACGCACCACCCGGAGCACCCGTTGCTGCAAACCCTGTTGCACAAAGGCTATGACGCCTTCGCCGAGCAGGCGCTGGCCGAACGCCAGACCATGCAGCTTCCCCCGTGGACCAGCCACGTTATCATCCGCGCGGAAGACCATAACAACCAGCAGGCGCCGCTTTTCCTGCAGCAGCTGAGAAACCTCCTGCAGGCCAGCCCGCTGGTGGATAATCAACTGTGGATTTTAGGTCCGGTTCCGGCGCTGGCGCCCAAGCGCGGGGGACGTTTTCGCTGGCAAATTTTGCTCCAGCACCCCTCGCGGGTTCGTCTTCAGCATATCGTCAGCGGCGCGCTGGTGCTGATTAACACCCTGCCCGAAGCGCGAAAAGTGAAGTGGGTTCTGGATGTCGATCCCATCGAAGGCTGAAGGCGGATCGAAAAATTTAACGCTCCTCACACTTTTTATGAAAATTCTGTAACCGATTCCATTAACTATCTGTAAAAATGGTGACGTCAGAAGTTCGGTGTTCAGGCGAGGAGAAGACGTTGAAGTCCAGGAAAGAGGTTGCTGCGGCGACCATGAAAGACGTTGCCGAGAAAGCACAAGTCTCAACGGCAACCGTGTCCCGCGCATTAATGAACCCGGATAAAGTCTCCCAGGCGACCCGTAACCGGGTGGAGCAGGCTGCGCTGGAAGTGGGCTATTTTCCGCAGGCAATGGGGCGTAACGTGAAGCGCAACGAGTCGCGTACCATTCTGGTGATTGTGCCGGACATCTGCGACCCCTTCTTCAGCGAGATTATTCGCGGAATTGAAGTCACCGCGGCGGAACAGGGCTACCTGGTGCTGATTGGCGACTGTGCCCACCAGAACCAGCAAGAAAAAACCTTTATCGACCTCATTATCACCAAGCAGATTGACGGTATGCTGCTGCTTGGCTCGCGCCTGCCGTTCGACGCCAGCATTGAAGAACAGCGGAATTTACCACCGATGGTGATGGCCAACGAGTTTGCGCCAGAGCTGGAGCTGCCGACGGTCCATATCGATAACCTCACCGCCGCGTTCAACGCCGTGAACTATCTCCAGGAACTGGGACATAAACGGATTGGCTGCATTGCCGGGCCGGAAGAGATGCCGCTGTGTCACTACCGTCTGCAGGGCTACGTGCAGGCGCTGCGCCGTACCGGCGCCATCGTCGATCCGCACTACATTGCGCGCGGTGACTTTACCTTCGCAGCCGGTGGTCAAGCACTGGAAAGGCTGCTGGATCTGCCAGAGCCGCCAACCGCCGTATTTTGTCACAGCGATGTGATGGCGCTGGGCGCGCTTTCGTACGCCAAACGCCGCGGCCTGCGGATACCGAAAGATTTATCTATCATCGGATTCGATAATATTTCGCTTTCAGAATTTTGCGATCCGCCGCTCTCAACGGTTTCTCAGCCGCGCTACCAAATCGGTCGTGAAGCGATGCTTCTTCTGCTGGATCAGCTTCACGGTCAAACAGTTAGCAGCGGCTCACGGTTGCTGGACTGCGAACTGATTGTCCGTGGCACGACCCAGGCATTGACTTAAAGTAAACGTCTTTAGGACACCCTTATCTGGTCAAAGCCCCGCCGCTTAAGTAACATGGCGGACTGACGAACGAATAAATACAGCGAAACGATAGTGGCACAACGAGATTATGTACGTCGCGGCCAGCCGGCACCTTCGCGACGCAAAAAGAGTAGCTCAAGGAAAAAGCAACGTAACCTGCCTGCTGTCTCGCCAGCAATGGTCGCTATTGCTGCGGCTGTAGTCGTCGCCTTTATTGGTGGCCTGTACTTTATCACGCACCATAAAAAAGAAGAGTCTGAGGCGCTTCAGGCCAGTAAAGTGGCCGGAAATGGCCTTCCTCCGAAGCCTGAAGAGCGCTGGCGCTATATCAAAGAGCTGGAAAGCCGTCAGCCTGGGGTACGTGCGCCAACCGAACCTTCTGCAGGTGGTGAAGTGCAGAATGCGAATCAACTGACGGATGAACAGCGTCAGCTGCTGGCACAAATGCAGGCCGATATGCGCCAGCAGCCTACGCAGCTGAATGAAGTGCCGTGGAATGAGCAGACGCCGGAACAGCGCCAGCAGACGCTGCAGCGACGTCAGGCGCAACAGCAGATTCAGCAGCAGCAACAACAGCAGTGGGCGCAAACCCAGCCGGTACAGCAGCCTAAAGCGCAGCCGCGGGTCACGGAACAGCCGTACCAGCAGCAGACGCGCACGGCGCAGTCCCAGCCTGCTCAGCAACAGCCAAAGGCCCAGCCGCAGAAGCAGGCGGCTCAGCCGTATCAGGATCTGCTGCAGACGCCTGCGCATACCACCGCACAGCAGCCGAAAACGCAGCAGGCCGCGCCGATCACCAAAGAGACCGAAGCACCTAAGCAGACGGCAGAGAAAAAAGACGAACGTCGCTGGATGGTTCAGTGTGGTTCGTTCAAAGGCGCCGAGCAGGCGGAAACGGTGCGTGCGCAGCTGGCTTTTGAAGGGTTTGACTCGCGAATTACCACCAATAACGGCTGGAATCGCGTGGTGATTGGTCCGGTCAAAGGCAAAGAAAATGCCGATGGCACCATTTCTCGTTTGAAACTCGCCGGTCACACAAACTGCATTCGACTCGCATCCGGGGGTTGAAACCCCCAAATTCCCCCCCATCTATCATTCTATTCAGCCCTGGGCACAGGCTCAGGGCTCCTGTTTCCCGATTCTGTAACCAGGGGGTCTGCTCGTGACAACAATAGTAAGTGTACGCCGTAACGGCCATGTGGTAATCGCCGGTGATGGCCAGGCCACGCTGGGTAATACCGTCATGAAAGGCAACGTGAAGAAAGTGCGTCGTCTCTATAACGACAAAGTGATCGCCGGTTTTGCAGGCGGCACGGCTGATGCCTTCACGCTGTTTGAACTGTTTGAACGCAAACTGGAAATGCACCAGGGTCATCTGGTGAAAGCCGCCGTGGAGCTGGCAAAAGACTGGCGTACCGACCGCATGCTGCGCAAGCTCGAAGCGCTGCTGGCGGTGGCCGATGAAACCGCTTCGCTTATCATCACCGGTAACGGTGACGTGATTCAGCCGGAAAATGACCTGATTGCCATCGGCTCTGGCGGCCCTTATGCCCAGGCTGCAGCCCGCGCGCTGTTGGAGAACACCGACATGAACGCGCGTGATATCGCGGTGAAGGCGTTGGATATTGCAGGTGATATCTGCATCTATACCAACCACAATCACACCATCGAAGAATTGACCTCCAAAGCGTAAGGATCTCCCATGTCTGAAATGACCCCACGCGAAATTGTCAGCGAACTGGACAAACATATTATCGGCCAGGACAACGCGAAGCGTTCCGTGGCGATTGCCCTGCGTAACCGCTGGCGCCGCATGCAGCTCGACGAAGAGCTGCGCCATGAAGTGACGCCAAAAAACATTCTGATGATCGGCCCGACCGGCGTCGGTAAAACCGAGATCGCCCGTCGCCTGGCAAAACTGGCTAATGCGCCGTTCATCAAAGTGGAAGCCACCAAGTTCACCGAAGTGGGCTATGTAGGCAAAGAAGTGGACTCCATCATCCGCGATCTGACCGATTCGGCGATCAAAATGGTGCGCGTCCAGGCGATTGAGAAAAACCGCTATCGCGCAGAAGAGATGGCTGAAGAGCGCATTCTCGACGTGCTGATCCCACCGGCGAAAAATAACTGGGGCCAGGCTGAACAGCAGGCTGAACCGTCTGCGGCACGTCAGGCGTTCCGTAAAAAACTGCGTGAAGGTCAGCTGGACGACAAAGAGATTGAGATCGATCTCGCTGCCGCGCCAATGGGTGTGGAAATCATGGCGCCTCCGGGAATGGAGGAGATGACCAGCCAGCTGCAGTCCATGTTCCAGAACCTGGGCGGCCAGAAGCAAAAAGCGCGTAAGCTGAAAATCAAAGACGCGATGAAGCTGTTGATTGAAGAGGAAGCGGCGAAGCTGGTGAACCCGGAAGAGCTGAAGCAGGACGCTATCGACGCGGTTGAGCAGCACGGTATCGTGTTTATCGACGAAATCGACAAAATTTGTAAGCGTGGCGGCAACAGTTCCGGCCCGGATGTTTCCCGCGAAGGCGTTCAGCGCGACCTCCTGCCGCTGGTGGAAGGCTGCACCGTCTCAACCAAGCACGGCATGGTGAAAACGGACCACATCCTGTTTATCGCTTCAGGTGCGTTCCAGGTCGCCAGCCCGTCGGATCTGATCCCGGAACTGCAGGGACGTCTGCCCATCCGCGTTGAGCTGCAGGCGCTGACCACCGAAGATTTCGAACGTATCCTGACCGAGCCAAACGCTTCTGCTACCGTTCAGTACAAAGCGCTGATGGCGACCGAAGGCGTGAACCTCGAATTCACCGAAGACGGTATCAAGCGTATTGCTCAGGCCGCATGGCAGGTGAACGAAACCACCGAGAACATCGGTGCGCGTCGTCTGCACACCGTGCTGGAACGCCTGGTGGAAGATATCTCTTATGACGCGAGCGACCTCAGCGGTCAAACCGTTACCATTGACGCAGACTATGTGAGTAAACATCTGGATGCGTTAGTGGCAGATGAAGATCTGAGCCGTTTTATCCTATAATCGCGGTTACTGCATTCTCATCACGTTTAATGGGGGCTAATGCCCCCATTTTTATTGGCTAAATACTTATGACTGACATCAGCCGTACTCAGGCGTGGCTCGAAAGTTTGCGCCCTAAAACCCTTCCTCTGGCCTTTGCCGCGATTATTGTCGGTACGGCGCTTGCCTGGTGGCAAGGTTATTTTGATCCCCTGGTGGCCGCACTGGCATTGATTACCGCGGGTCTGCTGCAGATCCTCTCCAACCTTGCCAACGATTATGGCGATGCGGTGAAAGGCAGTGACAAGCCGGACCGTATCGGGCCACTGCGTGGAATGCAAAAAGGGGTGATTACTCAGGCGCAGATGAAACGTGCGCTGATAATCACCGTGGTGCTGATCTGCCTATCCGGCCTGGCACTGGTGACGGTGGCGTCTAATACCACCAGCGATTTTATTGGCTTCCTGGTGCTGGGGCTATTGGCCATTATTGCCGCCATCACTTATACCGTCGGTACGCGCCCCTACGGTTATATTGGTCTCGGGGATATCTCCGTGCTGGTGTTCTTCGGCTGGCTGAGCGTGATGGGAAGCTGGTATCTGCAGGCGCATACGGTGATCCCGGCCCTGTTCCTGCCCGCGACCGCCTGCGGTCTGCTGGCGACAGCAGTGCTCAACATCAACAACCTGCGCGACATCGACAGCGATCGCGAGAACGGCAAAAACACCCTGGCGGTCCGTCTGGGGCCAGTGAATGCGCGTCGCTACCATGCCTGCCTGCTGCTGGGTGCCCTGGTCTGTCTCGCGCTGTTTAACCTGATTTCCCTGCACAGTCTGTGGGGCTGGCTGTTTTTGCTTGCCGCGCCGCTGTTGATTAACCAGGCCCGCTTTGTCATGCGTGAACGCAGCCCGGCTGCCATGCCGCCGATGCTGGAGCGCACGGTAAAAGGCGCGCTGCTGACTAACCTGTTGTTCGTCATCGGGATTATCTTAAGCCAGACGCTGCGTTAGCTGACAAATATCAATTAACAATTGATGATTTTGCCAACAACGCATTTCGCACGATATACTGAACACATTCGCAGCAACTGAGCGTTAACCCTATGAAATACGATACCTCCGAGCTTTGTGACATCTACCAGGAAGATGTCAACGTCGTTGAACCGTTATTCTCCAACTTTGGTGGGCGGTCGTCGTTTGGCGGTCAAATCGTCACGGTGAAATGTTTCGAGGATAACGGGTTGCTGTACGATCTGCTTGAGCAGAACGGCCGCGGCCGCGTTCTGGTGATCGACGGCGGCGGTTCCGTGCGGCGCGCCTTGATTGATGCAGAGCTGGCCGGAATTGCCGTCCAGAATGAGTGGGAAGGCCTTGTGGTGTACGGTTCCGTGCGCCAGGTGGACGATCTGGAGGAGCTGGATATCGGGATTCAGGCCATTGCGGCGATTCCGGTAGGTGCGGCAGGTGACGGCATCGGCGAAAGCGACGTGCGCGTTAACTTCGGCGGCGTGACCTTCTTCTCCGGGGACCATCTCTACGCCGATAATACCGGCATTATCCTGTCCGAAGATCCGCTGGATATTGAGTAGTAAAACAGTCAGCGTGAACCATAAAAAAACCGCCAACAGCAATGTGGCGGTTTTTTTGTCCCTCGGGATTCGCGGTCCGTTGGGAGAATTTACAGCTCCACACCAGGGACTTTTATCATACCCCTCAATAAGCGGCAGGCAATCCCTCAGACTCTTTATAAAATCTTAATTTTATTTGCACATCTTAACGGCGAGGCTGATGTTAACTATGATGCAGCGTCCCTTTCCGCCATCTCGCAAATGGGCATCGGTCCAGGGAAAGGTATATTCACAACCGTAGTGCAGCCCACGCCAGGGCTTGTGTCCACCGACTTATCACCGGTGGTGAACGGTGGAGCGGTTAGCTGCAGGGACCGCATAATGAAACGCTATTTATGTATCGCGTTCATTGTCGCCAGCGTACTCGTGGTAAAGAGTGATGAACCTGGTGGGTTTGTTGCTTATGCTATGACAGCGCAGGACAAGTAGCGTTAAGGCCGCCATTGGCGGCCTTTTTTATGGTTTGATGTCAGTCAGCGAAAACCATAAAAAAAGCCGGGTGGCGGCTTCGCCTGACCCGGCCTACTCTGTTCTTCTCTATGGGAATCAGACTTCTTCCATACGTCCCAGCAGCGCCTGCAGGCGATCCTGCCAGCCGTTCTGCTGCTCGCGCAGCTGGTTGTTTTCGCGCTCCAGTTCTTCGCGGCTGTGCTGCGCATTCTGAACTTCCTGCGCCAGGCTGTTGTTCTTCTCTTTCAGCTCTTCAATTTCCATCTGCAGCAGCGTGATGGTGTCAATCGCCTGCTGTACTTTCGATTCCAGTTTCTCAAACACTTCTAAAGACATGATGCTACCTCTCCTGAATTGCAAGGCGACGCTTTAACATAAACGCGCACGACATATTCCATCGATTGTATGGAGCGCGGCGCTCTGTGTCCAGCGACACGCCGCGCAGATCGCGGTTTGCAACACTTTTAGGTCTGGTCCTGGTGCGTTCGCGTCATATACCCCTAAATTGTTAACTCATTCGTTAATGAAATGATTCAGCTCACATTCCGGCGCTGTTGTAAAAATGTGCTTTATGGCGCGAAAACGCTCATTTTATTGACGCAGACCACACATTTTGATTTCGATATTTCTCGTTTTTGCTCGTTAACGATAAATTAACACTATGTCTACAGGACATCGTGGCTGTCACGGGCGGCCATGCTAACAATAAACATCAATTTCTTCAGGATTCCGATTATGAGTCAGACATCAACCTTAAAAGGCCAGTGCATTGCCGAGTTCCTTGGTACCGGGTTGTTGATATTCTTCGGAGTGGGTTGTGTCGCTGCACTGAAAGTGGCGGGTGCCAGTTTTGGTCAGTGGGAAATCAGTATCATCTGGGGTCTGGGCGTGGCGATGGCCATCTACCTGACTGCAGGGGTTTCTGGTGCACATCTTAACCCGGCGGTGACTATCGCACTGTGGCTGTTCGCGTGCTTCGACGGACGCAAAGTTGTTCCTTTCATTCTTTCTCAGTTTGCCGGCGCGTTTTGCGCAGCGGCGTTAGTTTACGGGCTTTATTACAATCTTTTCATCGACTTCGAACAGACGCATCATATGGTGCGCGGCAGCGTCGAAAGTCTGGATCTGGCAGGCATCTTCTCAACCTATCCAAACCCGCATATCAATTTTGTGCAGGCATTCGCAGTTGAAATGGTGATTACCGCTATTCTGATGGGCGTAATCCTGGCGCTGACCGACGACGGAAACGGCATTCCGCGCGGCCCGCTGGCTCCTCTGCTGATTGGCCTGCTGATTGCGGTAATTGGCGCATCCATGGGCCCACTGACCGGATTCGCGATGAACCCGGCGCGTGATATCGGACCGAAAGCGTTCGCCTTTATCGCAGGCTGGGGCGACGTCGCCTTTACCGGTGGCAAAGACATTCCTTACTTCCTGGTACCGCTGTTTGCGCCGGTTGTCGGGGCTGCGCTGGGCGCATTTAGCTACCGCAAATTAATTGGTCGCCACTTACCGTGCGACACCTGTGTGGAAGAGGAGAAGGAGACGACTTCTACCGCACAACAAAAAGCTTCGCTGTAATCTGACTACGGGACACATACCATGACCGAAAAAAAATATATCGTTGCGCTCGACCAGGGCACTACCAGCTCCCGCGCTGTCGTAATGGATCATGACGCGAACATCGTCAGCGTGTCACAGCGCGAATTTGAACAAATTTATCCTCGTCCAGGCTGGGTAGAACACGACCCGATGGAGATTTGGGCATCACAAAGCTCCACGCTGGTCGAAGTGCTGGCGAAAGCCGATATCAGTTCCGACGAGATCGCCGCAATTGGTATCACCAACCAGCGTGAAACAACGATTGTCTGGGAGCGTGAAACCGGAAAACCGATTTATAACGCCATCGTCTGGCAGTGCCGTCGTACTTCTGAGATCTGCGAGCAGCTGAAGCGTGATGGCATGGAAGAGTACGTCCGCAGCGCCACGGGTCTGGTGGTTGACCCGTATTTCTCCGGCACCAAAGTGAAGTGGATCCTCGACCACGTGGAAGGGTCACGCGAGCGTGCCAAACGCGGTGAGCTGCTGTTCGGCACCGTCGATACCTGGCTTATCTGGAAGATGACCCAGGGACGCGTTCACGTCACCGACTACACCAACGCCTCGCGTACCATGCTGTTCAACATCAACACCCTGGAGTGGGATGACAAGATGCTGGACGCGCTGGATATCCCACGCGCGATGCTGCCAGAAGTGCGTAAATCTTCTGAAGTGTACGGCCAGACCAACATCGGCGGTAAAGGCGGTACGCGTATTCCTATCGCCGGTATCGCCGGTGACCAGCAGGCGGCGCTGTTCGGCCAGCTGTGCGTTAAGGAAGGGATGGCGAAGAACACCTACGGCACCGGCTGCTTTATGCTGATGAACACCGGCGAGAAAGCAGTGAAATCAGAAAACGGCCTGCTGACCACCATCGCCTGCGGCCCACGCGGCGAAGTGAACTATGCCCTGGAAGGTGCGGTGTTCATGGCCGGTGCGTCTATCCAGTGGCTGCGTGACGAGATGAAGCTGATCAGCGATGCATTCGACTCCGAGTACTTCGCGACCAAAGTGAAAGACACCAACGGCGTGTACGTGGTGCCTGCGTTCACCGGTCTGGGCGCACCGTACTGGGACCCGTATGCGCGCGGCGCGATTTTCGGCCTGACGCGTGGTGTGAATTCTAACCACATTATTCGCGCCACCCTGGAATCCATCGCCTACCAGACGCGTGACGTGCTGGAAGCGATGCAGGCGGACTCCGGCATTCGTCTGCACGCCCTGCGCGTGGACGGCGGCGCGGTGGCGAACAACTTCCTGATGCAGTTCCAGTCCGACATTCTGGGCACCCGCGTCGAGCGTCCTGAAGTGCGTGAAGTCACTGCGCTGGGTGCGGCGTACCTTGCCGGTCTGGCCGTCGGCTTCTGGCAGAACCTGGACGAGCTGCAGGAGAAAGCGGTTATCGAACGCGAATTCCGTCCTGGCATCGAAACCACCGAACGTAACTTCCGCTACAGCGGCTGGAAAAAAGCGGTGAAACGCGCCCTGGCGTGGGAAGAGCACGACGAGTAAGAACTCCCCCCTCACCCTAACCCTCTCCCCAAAGGGGCGAGGGGACTAAAAACAGCCTCTCCCCTTTGGGGTGAGGGGCTCAGACCGCACCCTCCCCACTCTGTGATAAACTTCGTGCAATTCCTTTTGATTGCACGAGTACCTCATGAAACGTGAACTTGCTATCGAGTTTTCCCGCGTCACCGAAGCCGCCGCCC
Source organism: Enterobacter sp. WCHEn090032 (assembly GCF_003986875.1). Lineage (NCBI taxonomy): Bacteria > Pseudomonadati > Pseudomonadota > Gammaproteobacteria > Enterobacterales > Enterobacteriaceae > Enterobacter > Enterobacter sp. WCHEn090032. Next base: position 54,326 of record NZ_RXRN01000016.1, on the reverse strand, counting down.
TTGCAGGCTATAAATGGCTGGGTCGTGGTGACAAAAATACCGCAGACGGCGCGGCCGTCCATGCCATGCGCATTGTGCTTAACCAGGTCAACATCGACGGTACTATCGTGATCGGCGAAGGCGAGATCGACGAAGCGCCGATGCTCTATATCGGTGAAAAAGTGGGTACCGGCAACGGCGATGCCGTGGATATCGCCGTCGACCCGATCGAAGGCACCCGCATGACGGCGATGGGTCAGGCCAATGCCCTGGCGGTGCTGGCTGTAGGCGATAAAGGCTGCTTCCTCAACGCGCCGGATATGTATATGGAGAAGCTGATTGTCGGTCCTGGCGCGAAGGGCGCTATCGACCTCAGCCTGCCGCTGGAAGAGAACCTGCGCAACATCGCCAAAGCGCTGGCCAAACCCCTTAGCGAACTTACCGTGACTATTCTGGCCAAACCGCGCCACGACGCCACCATCGCGCAGATGCAAAAGCTCGGCGTGCGGGTGTTTGCCATTCCGGATGGCGACGTTGCCGCCTCCATTTTGACCTGCATGCCAGACAGCGAAGTGGATGTGCTGTACGGCATCGGAGGCGCGCCGGAAGGCGTGGTATCAGCGGCAGTGATCCGCGCGCTGGATGGCGATATGCAGGCCCGTCTGCTGCCACGTCATGAGGTGAAAGGCGACAGCGAAGAAAACCGCCGTATTGGGGAAAATGAGCTGGCACGCTGCGAAGCGATGGGCATCGAGGCCAATAAAGTGCTCGCGCTGAACGAGATGGCTCGTAGCGATAATGTTGTCTTCTCGGCAACCGGTATTACTAAAGGCGACCTGCTGGACGGCATTACCCGCAAAGGCAATATGGCGACCACTGAAACGCTGCTCATCCGCGGTAAATCGCGCACCATTCGTCGCATTCAGTCAATCCACTATCTCGACCGCAAAGACCCGGACGTGCAGACGCACATTCTGTAAAACCGTTTGATCGATAGAGCTTTCCGGCCCAAAGGGGCTGGAAATCTCCCCGGTAAGTACGGAAGATAGAACAGAGAAACAGCACAGGAGAAGATCATGGCGGACTGGGTAACAGGTAAAGTCACAAAAATACAGTTCTGGACCGATGCGCTATTTAGTCTCACCCTGCATGCTCCCGTCCACCCGTTTAAAGCCGGGCAATTTGCGAAGCTGGGGCTGGATGTCGACGGCGAGCGCGTACAGCGCGCCTACTCATACGTTAACGCCCCTGATAACCCGGACCTCGAGTTTTATCTGGTCACCGTTCCGGACGGCAAACTCAGCCCGCGCCTTGCCGCCCTTAAGCCCGGAGACGAGGTGCAAATTGTGAGTGAAGCCGCCGGCTTCTTTGTGCTCGAGGAAATCCCTGACTGTGACACCCTCTGGATGCTGGCCACCGGTACGGCCATTGGCCCCTACCTCTCTATTCTGCAGTACGGCAAAGACCTGGAACGCTTTAAAAACATCGTGCTGGTTCACGCTGCGCGCTACGCTGCAGACTTGAGCTATTTGCCGCAGATGCAGGCGCTGGAACAGCAGTATGGCGGAAAGTTAAAGATTCAGACGGTGGTCAGCCGCGAAACCGTAGCAGGAACGCTGACTGGCCGCGTTCCAGCGTTAATTGAAAATGGTGCCCTGGAAGAGGCAGTGGGTTTGCCAATGAGCGCCGAAACCAGCCACGTGATGCTGTGCGGCAACCCGCAGATGGTTCGCGACACGCAGCAGCTTCTGAAGGATACCCGACAGATGACGAAACACCTCCGCCGCCGGCCGGGTCATATGACTGCTGAACACTACTGGTGATCAGCGGTACTTCACCTCAACGGTATCTTTACCGTATTTGTTTTCGCTCTGGGTGCCGATAAACGCGCCCAGATCGATAACCATCATCACGAAGATGACCGACGGCAGCAGCCTGCCCACCACCCACGGCAGGATGGACGGCAGCATCGCCCAGTTTCCCGCCACCAGCATCCACGCCAGAATAATCAGAAATGCCCACGCGCCGGAACGACCACGATCGTGCAGACGTTTCACCACCACGGCGGCCGTTGGCCATAGCAGGCAGACCAGCGCAAAGGCCGCCGTTTGCGTGCTTAGCCAGGCGTTATAAGCAACAAAAAACAGAAGCAGCATGGCGACAACCCACGTCACCATCCAGATCCAGAAATCACGGCGTCCAATACGCCCTTTGAATGAAAACAGCCACTGCTGTATGGTCATGTAAGGTTCCTTATTATCGTATTGCGCGCATTTTACCCTGGAGTTGTGACCTTTTGACAAGCCGACCAGATATCGTTTTAATCATGAGCACTTACGGCCAGGGGCAATGTTGATGAAAAGTTCGGCACGTTCTCTCTTCCTGTGTTTAGCACTGCTCAGCGCGGGTTTTCCCCTGCACGCCGCTGAAACGACGGCCCCGACCACCGCACCGTATCTGCTGGCGGGTGCGCCGTCGTTCGATCAGTCCATCAGCCAGTTTCGTGAAACCTTCAATCAGGCCAACCCAACGCTGCCACTGGATGAATTTCGCGCCATTGATGGTTCCCGCGATACCCCTACCCTGACCCGTGCAGCCAGCAAGATTAACGAGAATTTGTATGCCTCCACGGCGCTGGAGCGCGGTACGTTAAAAATCAAAAGCATGCAAATCACCTGGCTGCCGATACAGGGGCCGGAGCAGAAAGCCGCTAAGGCAAAGGCGCTGGAGTATATGAGCGCTGTGTTGCAGGCTTTTACCCCCGCGCTGACGAAAAAACAAAGCCAGCAAAAGCTGCAAAAACTCCTCACTGCCGGTAAAAACAAGCGTTACTACGCCGATACCGAAGGCGCGATTCGCTATGTTGTGGCGGACAACGGCGAAAAAGGACTGACCTTCGCAGTTGAACCGATTAAGCTGGCACTATCTGACACCCTCGGCGGGGCGAATTAATGACAAAAAGCAAAGCCTTTCGGGGGAAAATCTCTATACTGATTCACAGACCATGCTGCCCGTCAGGGTGGCCATATTCCTTAATTCGCTTACTTAGCGTGGAGAATTGAAATGCGACATCCTTTAGTGATGGGTAACTGGAAACTGAACGGCAGCCGCCACATGGTAAACGAGCTGGTTGCGAACCTGCGTAAAGAGCTGGCTGGCGTGACGGGCTGCGCGGTTGCTATCGCTCCGCCGGATATGTATCTGGATCTGGCTAAACGTGCCGCTGACGGCAGCCACATCGTGCTGGGCGCGCAGAACGTTGACGTTAACCTGTCTGGCGCGTTCACCGGTGAAACGTCCGCTGAAATGCTGAAAGATATCGGCGCGAAATACATCATCATCGGCCACTCTGAGCGTCGCACCTACCACAAAGAATCTGACGAGTTCATCGCGAAGAAATTCGCTGTGCTGAAAGAGCAGGGTCTGATTCCGGTTCTGTGCATCGGTGAAACCGAAGCAGAAAACGAAGCAGGCAAAACCGAAGAAGTGTGCGCACGTCAGATCGACGCGGTGCTGAAAACCCAGGGCGCGGCAGCGTTCGAAGGTGCGGTTATCGCATACGAGCCAGTCTGGGCGATCGGTACCGGTAAATCAGCTACCCCTGCACAGGCTCAGGCGGTTCACAAATTCATCCGTGACCACATTGCTAAAGCCGACGCGAAAGTGGCTGAGCAAGTGATTATCCAGTACGGCGGTTCCGTTAACGCATCCAACGCTGCTGAGCTGTTCACCCAGCCAGACATTGATGGCGCGCTGGTTGGCGGTGCATCCCTGAAAGCTGACGCTTTCGCGGTGATCGTTAAAGCGGCAGAAGCGGCTAAGCAGGCGTAATGCTGTTGTGGCGGGTGGCGCTTGCGCTTACCCGCCCTACAAAATCGCTACAAACGACCTAAAACGCTAAACCACAAATAATCCAGCGGCAGCAGCACCAGATACGTGGCAATTGCCAGCGCCAGACAGAGCACCATCCCCGCCTTTGCAGGCACCTTCCCTAACCCCATCGCCACCACAATCGGCGACGCCTGATACGGCAGCAGCGGCGTGGAATAACCCAGTACCTGGATCATGATCACTGACAGCAAAGGGAAACCTGTCGCATCCGAAAAACTCTGCGCCAGGGTGGTATACAGCGCCGGAACGCCGTTGGCGGTCATAATAAAGTTGAGCGCGGTGGTAATACCGGTCAGCGCCAGGAAGCTGGTGAACGGTCTCTCTGCATCCAGCGGCATAATGCGGAGCAACGCCTCGCCCACCGCCGTTCCAATCCCGGTTTGCGTGACGACAATCGCCAGCCCCAGAATACCGGCAACATAGATACAGGTACGCATATTCACACCGGCAGAAAACTCCTCGCCGGTGATAAAGCCCACGCGCGGCAGCATAACGATGACCGATGCTGCCAGCCCCGTCCACGCGGGCCCCACACCGTGCCAGCTCTCCGTCACCCACATCCCCAGCACTATCGCCAGCAGCCAGGCAAGACGCTTTTCATCCCGGCCCGTGGGTTCAGATGACGTCTGTTCCTTCGGGGGTTTTGGATGACCGGGAAAAAGCCAGCAGATAAGGCCAATCAGGATCAGGCCTTTGAGAATACCCAGCACCGGCGTGTGCAGCAGCAGATACGGGACATAGTTCAGGTGGATACCGTACGAGCCTTCCGCCGCGCCGCTCATCACCAGGTTAGGGACGTTTGCAGGCAGGATCGTCGCCGAAAGCTGGAACGTCCCGAACCCCACCGCCAGCGCCAGACCAAACCAGGCGCGGGAGCCGTCAGCAATACCGGCGCGCTTTGCCATCGCGGCGACAATCGGCATCAGCAGCGCAATACGCCCCATATTCGACGGCATGACAAACGCCAGCGCGTAGCTCAGCACCACCACGCTCGCCACCATCAATACCCAGGAGTCGGTAAGCTTTGCGGACAGCGCCCGGGCGGCCCTGTCCGCCAGCCCGGTTTTGCGGATCGCCACGCCGAGCACAAAACCGCTGAACACCAGCCAGAAAGCCGACGAGGCAAAACCGCCGAAGATGACCTCAGGCGGAGCAATTTTCGCCGTCATCGCTGCGGTGAAGAACAGCAGGGCGGTGATAAACTCCGGCAAGAGCGACGTCGCCCATAGCACGATGGTGACGCCAACGATCAGCGAGGGCAGCAGCAGAGGATACGTTGACCAGAGCGACATACCTGTCTCCTGTAGAATTTTTCAGCAAGTCTACGGCGACAGGCAGGTTGAGTAAACGCTATTTATGGTGGGGTTACTTCAGGATATCGCATTGATGATCCTGCAATTCCTCTGCCGATGCGCGGTTCAGCATCAGCAGGTTGCGCTCCGTCGCCAGCAAAACAAACGAACCATCCGACTGCTGCGCCATCGCCAGCGCGAAGCGCCCCATATGGTCACGCGCTTCGGGCACCTCTTCTGCCAGCATCATAAACGGGCTGCGCTGGACCAGCTCATTCTCCGTCACCCGACGAGCAAGATATTCATGCCCTTCCAGCCCACCCGGGAACGGGAGCCACTGAGTGGTGATTTCTCCCTGAGCCGCATTGAGCTTTTCGCGCACGTCCGGGCGCAGGCAGGAGATATGAATATGAAAATGATTCTGCGTACGGCCCGTCGGGGCGTTAATCGTCAGCGAAATGGCGCTGTCAGGTACCTCGGATCCGCGCTTCAGGGTCATAAAGCTTCGCGACTGCCAGGCCAGCCAGAAAAAGTTCGGCGTATGAGGTTCGGTCAACAGCGGACTTTCGGTGCCGTTGATGCGGTAGGTTGGCATCAGCAGATACTGCAGCGGTCCGTTGCGGTCTTTAAACACCACGTAGCCTGCATCTGTTTTCACCTGCGCACACGGCGCCGGCTTACGGTGCTGGAGCTGATTCGGCAAACACTGGTCGAGAACGATATGTCGCAACGCATTCGGATTACCCGCTTTCATCCAGTACACGCCACCCGCGACAAGGGCGATAACAATCAGGATCAGTAAGATAATTTTTTTCACAACGCGTTCCCTGTTTTCGATAGAGGCAAAAGAGTAACGCAAAATAATGACCAAATAAAAAACCCGGCGGATTTCTCACGCCGGGTTGCCGTGTCATTGATTGATTTTTAGCGCTGGCTGATTTGATCGAAGGTGCCGCCGTTAGAGAAGTGCTCTTTCTGCGCTTTCGTCCAGCCACCGAACACGTCATCAATGGTGAAGAGTTTCAGTTTAGGGAAGACGGTTTCGTATTTCTTCGCCACCGCCGGATCGCGTGGGCGATAGAAGTTTTTCGCCGCAATTTCCTGCCCTTCTGGTGAGTAGAGATACTTCAGGTAAGCTTCTGCCACCGCTTTGGTATCTTTTTTCTCAACCACCTTATCGACCACAGAGACGGTCGGCTCAGCCAGAATCGACTCGCTTGGGGTCACAATCTCGAATTTATCTTTGCCCAGTTCGTGGGTGGCCAGCAGGGCTTCGTTTTCCCATGCAATCAGCACGTCGCCAATTCCACGCTCTACGAAGGTGTTGGTGGCGCCACGCGCGCCGGAGTCCAGCACCTCAACGTTTTTATACAGCGCTTTTACGAACTCCTGCGCTTTGGCCTGGTCGCCATTGTTGTGATGCAGTGCGTAGCCCCACGCACCCAGGTAGTTCCAGCGCGCACCGCCAGAGCTTTTCGGGTTCGGGGTGATCACTGACACGCCAGGTTTGATCAGGTCGTTCCAGTCGTGGATCTGTTTTGGGTTGCCTTTACGCACGAGGAAAACAATGGTCGACGTGTATGGTGCGGAGTTATCCGGCAGGCGTTTGATCCAGTTTTTGTCGATGCGGCCACGCTCGGCAATAGCGTCGACATCGTAGGCCAGCGCGAGGGTCACCACGTCGGCTTCAATGCCGTTGATGACGGAGGTCGCCTGTTTACCGGACCCACCGTGAGACTGGCGAACCACCACGTTGTCGCCAGTTTCCTGCTTCCAGTGCGCCGCAAACGCTTTGTTGTATTGCTCGTACAGCTCACGCGTCGGGTCGTATGACACGTTCAGTAACTGGATGTCCTTAGCCAGAACGCTGGTCGATGCCAGCAATAATGTTAAACCCACGCCCCATTTATTCATCGCCCAGCTCTCTTGTGTAGTGTTTTGATGATTGCAGCGTGCCAGAAACGGAATCGAGGATTAAAGAATAAAAAAAGATTGGCTATAACTTTGAGGAATAAAAAGACAAACTTTGCGGACAAAAAAAGCCCGGTGGCGCTTCGCTTACCGGGCCTACGAACCGTGCTTTTGTAGGCCGGGTAAGGCGAAGCCGCCACCCGGCACAATACAAACGCCGATCAGTACAGTTTTTTCGCGCAGTCCAGCCAGTCACCTTTGAACGGACGCTTCATGTTTTCAATGGCGTCGATGATGTCGTGGTGAACCAGTTTTTCGTTCTGAATACCGACGCAGCGGCCGCCGTGACCCTGCAGCAGCAGTTCGATAGCATATGCGCCCATACGTGACGCCAGAATACGGTCATAAGGACCCGGGGAACCACCGCGCTGGATGTGACCCAGTACAGTTGCGCGCGTTTCACGTTTGGTTTCGGTTTCGATGTACTTCGCCAGCTCGTCAACGTCACAGATATGCTCAGTGATGGCCACGATCGCGTGTTTTTTCCCTTTCGCGATGCCCGCTTTAATTTCAGCCACCAGATCTTCACGGCTGAATTCCACTTCCGGAACCACCACGAATTCACATCCCCCCGCAATCGCCGCGGCCAGGGTCAGGTCACCACAGTAACGCCCCATCACTTCAACGATAGAGATACGCTGGTGAGAAGAAGAGGTGTCACGCAGACGGTCAATCGCTTCCACAACGGTACCCAGCGCGGTGAAGTAACCGATGGTGTAGTCAGTGCCTTTGATATCGTTGTCGATGGTGCCTGGCAGACCGATGCATGGGAAGCCCATTTCCGTCAGACGTTTTGCACCCATGTACGAGCCGTCACCACCGATAACCACCAGGGCGTCCAGGCCACGTTTCTTCATGTTCTCGATAGCCACTTCACGCACGTGTTCGTCACGGAATTCCGGGAAGCGCGCAGACCCAAGGAAGGTACCGCCACGGTTGATCATGTCAGACACGCTGTAACGGTCGAGCTGTACCATACGGTCTTCATACAGACCCAGGTAACCATCATAGATACCAAAAACTTCCAGACCTTCCGTCAGCGCTGAACGGACAACCCCACGAATTGCCGCGTTCATGCCCGGCGCATCACCGCCGCTTGTCAACACACCGATTTTCTTAATCATGACTACCTCTGAACTTAGGAATGCAAAATTGAAATCTGTTGCCGGAAGAAACTTATCGACCAACGAATACTGCAAATAGTATATCAATCCCTTCCAGCTGAATTGATTCAGGTCAGACCAAATGGCGGTAATTTATACACAAAATGCCGGCCTGGCTCACTTTTTTACAACGAATTACGAAAGCCCCACATGTCCGGGTACAACCGAGCAGGGATCCTGGTGAATGATGACGTCTGAACCAGGAAAACGCTGCAATATCGCCTGCTCGACCTGCTCAGCAATAACGTGAGCCTGAACCAGTGGCAGGTTGTCTTCCATTTCAATATGAATCTGAATAAAGCGGGTCGGCCCTGACTGCCGCGTTCGCAGATCGTGTGCACCGCTGACACCAGGCCAGGAGGTCACGATAGAAAAAATTTCATTGCGTTCTGAGTCCGGGAGGGCGCGGTCAAGCAGTGATTGCACCGCTTCATACCCCATCCGCAAGGCGCTATATAAAATATAGATGCCAATCCCTAACGCAAACAACGCATCGGCCCGATGCCAGCCATACCAGGCCAGACCGAGCGCAATAAGAATAGCCCCATTCATCATAACATCAGATTGATAATGAAGCATATCTGCCCGTACAGCCTGGCTTTGCGTTTTGCGAACCACCCAGCGCTGGAACGTTACCAGAACAAGTGTGCATATAAGTGCAACGACCGTCACCACCACCCCTACGCCGGGATCGTTCATCGGCGTCGGCGAGACGAGGTGCTGAATACCGGTTAAAAAGAGGAACAGCGCAGACCCGGAAATGAACATACTTTGCGCCAGCGCGGCCAGCGACTCCGCTTTACCGTGCCCAAAGGTGTGCTCTTCATCCGCCGGCTGCAGCGAGTAGCGCACCACCAGCAGGTTGGTCAACGAGGCGGCAATGTCCATCAGCGAGTCTACCAGCGCCGCCAGAATACTGACCGAGCCGGTATACCACCAGGCAAAGATTTTAATCAGTAACAGGCTGGATGCCATGACGGTCGCCGCGATGGCGGCCCGGCTGACCAGTTTTCCATAGGATTGATTCATAAACGCTCCTGTCATGTCATGCCGCTAGTATAACGGAAGCAGGAGGGGTCTAAGGATGAATAAACGGTTAACAAATCAGAATGCGGGGCAAAAAAAACCCCCACATCATGTGGGGGAAGACAGGGATGGTGTCTATGGCAAGGAAAACAGGGTTTACTGGTTACTTCGGGTACTGCTATTGCTACTGAAAAACGTCGTTTCTGAGCTTCGCTGCATCCGTGCAACCTTACGCAGCTGGTCCATTCGCTGCTGATGTCTGGTGTTCAAAACCGCTTGCTGCTCAGGCGTTAGCAGATGGAACATCTGGTTGCGGACCTTCGCCATTTCAACCTGGCGAGCAACCTGTTCCTGTGCCATTTTTTCGGCCTGAGCGCGTACAGCGCTTTCGTCAAAATTTTCTGCGGTGACAAGGCGATGCATTGTCTCCATTTCGCTAACATTAACAGGGGGCTGGTCGTGTCGTGCCCTCTGCATCAGATCTCGCATCTGTTGACGCTGATGTTCGGTTAAACTTATGCCGTCAAACATATGGCTCTGGCTACTGTGCTGCGTTGTGTCCTCTTGTGAGGAACCGTTATCGCTGATGATAGCTACAGCAGCCTGGCTAAACGCACTGAACGCCAGCGTTGAGGCCATGACGGCAGCGGTAACTTTGCGCATCACTTGCTCCCAAAATCTTTCGTGTCGCGATTCAACGAGAGACAGTCTACGATTCAGGCTGCAAACATGCGTCAGGGGGTGTAAAACAACGTAAAGTCATGGATTAGACAGCCTTGATGTCGTAATTTCTGCCTCGGAGGTATTTAAACAATGAATAAAATCCTGTTAGTTGATGATGACCGAGAGCTCACATCCCTTTTAAAGGAGTTGCTCGACATGGAAGGTTTCAACGTCCTGGTTGCCCATGATGGCGAGCAGGCGCTGAGTCTCCTTGACGACAGCATCGATTTACTTTTGCTCGACGTCATGATGCCGAAGAAAAACGGTATCGATACGCTGAAAGAGCTTCGCCAGACACACCAGACCCCCGTTATTATGCTGACCGCGCGCGGCAGCGAACTTGACCGCGTACTCGGCCTGGAGCTGGGCGCGGATGACTATTTACCCAAGCCGTTTAACGACCGTGAACTGGTTGCCCGTATTCGCGCTATCCTGCGTCGTTCCCACTGGAGCGAGCAGCAGCAAAATACCGAGAATAGCTCACCGACCCTGGAAGTGGACTCCCTGAGCCTGAACCCGGGCCGTCAGGAAGCGAGCTTCGATGGCCAGACGCTGGAATTGACCGGTACGGAGTTCACCCTGCTGTATCTGCTGGCGCAGCACCTCGGCCAGGTGGTATCGCGTGAACATTTGAGTCAGGAAGTGCTGGGCAAACGCCTCACCCCGTTTGACCGCGCCATTGATATGCACATCTCTAACCTGCGCCGTAAGCTGCCGGAGCGTAAAGACGGTCACCCGTGGTTTAAAACCCTGCGTGGTCGCGGTTATCTGATGGTTTCCGCTTCATGATTGGAAGCTTAACCGCCCGCATCTTCGCCATCTTCTGGCTGACGCTGGCACTGGTTTTAATGCTCGTACTGATGTTGCCAAAACTCGACTCACGCCAGATGACGGAGCTTCTCGACAGCGAGCAACGTCAGGGCGTGATGATCGAGCAGCACGTGGAAGCCGAGCTGGCAAACGATCCGCCAAACGATTTGATGTGGTGGCGCAGGCTGTTTCGCGCTATCGACAAGTGGGCTCCGCCCGGACAACGCCTTTTGCTGGTCACCAGCGAAGGCCGCGTGATTGGGGCCGATCGCAACGAAATGCAGATCATCCGCAACTTCATTGGTCAGGCGGATAACGCCGATCACCCCCAGAAGAAGAAATATGGCCGCGTAGAGATGGTGGGGCCTTTCTCCGTCAGAGACGGGGAGGACAATTATCAGCTCTACCTGATCCGTCCGGCGAGCAACTCCCAGTCCGATTTTATCAACCTGCTGTTTGACCGTCCTCTCCTGCTGCTGATTGTGACGATGCTCGTCAGCTCGCCGCTGCTGTTATGGCTGGCGTGGAGCCTGGCAAAACCGGCCCGTAAGCTGAAAAATGCCGCCGATGAAGTGGCGCAGGGTAACCTGAGACAACACCCCGAACTGGAAGCCGGACCGCAGGAGTTTCTTGCCGCCGGAACCAGTTTTAACCAGATGGTCAGCGCCCTCGATCGCATGATGACGGCCCAGCAACGCCTGCTGTCAGATATCTCGCACGAACTGCGAACTCCGCTTACGCGCTTGCAGCTTGGCACCGCGCTGCTGCGTCGCCGCAGCGGTGAGAGTAAAGAGCTGGAGCGCATCGAGACGGAAGCCCAGCGTCTGGACAGTATGATCAACGACCTGCTGGTCATGTCGCGCAATCAGCAGAAAAACGCTCTGGTGAGCGAAACGGTGAAAGCCAATCACCTGTGGCATGAAGTGCTAGATAACGCGGCGTTTGAAGCGGAACAGATGGGCAAATCCTTCACCGTCAACTTCCCGCCGGGGCCATGGCCGCTGTACGGAAACCCCAACACGCTGGAAAGCGCGCTGGAGAATATCGTGCGTAACGCCCTGCGCTACTCGCACACGAAGATTGAGGTCGCCTTCTCGGTGGATAAAGACGGGATTACCGTTATTGTGGATGACGACGGTCCTGGCGTCAGCCCGGAAGACCGCGAACAGATTTTCCGTCCATTCTACCGCACCGACGAGGCGCGCGACCGTGAATCCGGCGGTACGGGATTAGGCCTCGCGATTGTGGAAACCGCCATGCAGCAACACCGTGGCTGGGTGAAAGCCGACGACAGCCCGCTGGGCGGGTTGCGGTTAACGCTGTGGCTGCCGTTGTATAAGCGTTCGTAATCCCCCCTCACCCCGGCCCTCTCCCCAAAGGGGCGAGGGTGAAAAGACCGCACCAAGCCGTCCCCTCTCCCCTTTGGGGAGAGGGTTAGGGTGAGGGGTGCCGTTATTTCCCCCACAATCTCCGCGAATTATCTTCGATCTTGCCGTGTAAACGCCGCTTCTGCATCGTTCTCGTCCAGCTGGTCGATAATCCCGCCGCCGACAGCAGGCGATGATATTGCTCGTCATCAAACGGCATATGCCAGGCAATGGCGCAGGCGTCATAAACAGACACCTCACTCAGACGTGATGCCAGTTCCAGCGGCGCATCCGCTGACACCTGCCCCGCCAGCACCACCCGGTACAGCCAGCCGGTTTTACCCGTGTTTTGCAGTTGAGCGGACATGTCATGAATGCCGAAATGGTAGTTGAGCTTGAAGCACGGCGAGCGCGGTTGGGTGACCTGGATCAGGGCATCGCCCCAGCGGTAGATATCGCCAATAAACACGTTCTTTTCAGTCAGCCCTTCGGTGGAGAGGTTCTCGCCAAACGCGGGGGCGACAAAGAGGTCCGCCTGCTCGGGGAACTCGGTTCTCCAGTGCTGATAGTGTTCGCGCGGGTAGTGACACAGCGCGCGATCGGGTCCGCCGTGGATTTTCTTTTCGGCCTGCTCGTCACCCGCAAGTCCGAGGTCGGTTAACGTCAGCTCGCCGTCGACCTGAGTTTTGGCGATGGCGCTCGGGCGGCTGCCGTCGTACTCCCTTACCTTGCCTGTAAATACATTCACCGGATAATGCATCGCTGCTCCTTTCTGCAGATACAAAAAAAGCGAGTCATCAGACTCGCTTCTCACAGGCGTCAATGCAACCTTATTTTTTCGCGGCGAAACGCGCTGCTGCTTCGTCCCAGTTCACCACGTCCCAGAACGCTTTGATGTAGTCCGGGCGACGGTTCTGGAATTTCAGGTAGTAAGCGTGTTCCCATACGTCCAGGCCCAGGATTGGGAAACCGGATGCGCCAGAGATCGCTTCACCCATCAGCGGGGAGTCCTGGTTAGCGGTAGAAACCACGGCCAGTTTGTCACCTTTCAGTACCAGCCACGCCCAGCCAGAGCCGAAACGGGTGGCAGCGGCTTTTTCGAATTCCGCTTTGAAGTTGTCAACGGAACCAAAATCGCGCTCGATAGCCGCTTTCAGGTCGCCCTGCAGAGTGGTACCGGTTTTCAGGCCTTTCCAGAACAGGCTGTGGTTCGCGTGACCGCCAGCGTTGTTGCGCAGAACGGTTTTCTTGTCTGCTGGCAGTTGGTCCAGCTTGGTGATCAGCTCTTCAACAGGCAGGTTAGCGAACTCTGGCAGGCTTTCCAGCGCAGCATTCGCGTTGTTCACATAGGTCTGGTGGTGTTTAGTGTGATGGATTTCCATCGTCTGCTTGTCGAAATGCGGTTCCAGTGCGTCGTAGGCATACGGCAGGGATGGCAGTGTATAACTCATAATCCTCTCCATTATTGTCGGGCGGCACAGCTGTTAATGCCGCGTAAGCAGTTGGTTCATTATAGTTAATTAAATGATATTGAAAATGATTATCAATGCCGTAGTTTTTATAAGGTTATTCATTTTCTGACCAAAGCTAAAAGGGTGAATGGGATCAGGACGTTAATGAACTTCTACCGCCTTATTGCCTGCCGCAATCTCACGCCTGCTGCTCAGCGTAAAGGCTGACACCACCGTAATCGCCAGCACGAAACAGCCCAGCATCAGGTACGTCTCCTGGAAGCCGATTCGGTCGTACATATTACCGGCAAAGGCAGAAAGGAAAATCGCCGCCGACTGCTTGGCAAACTGGAAGCCAATCAGGTAGATAGTGGCCGACAGACGGGTGTCAAACACCCCGGTGATGTATTTGAACGCCCCCACCAGCAGAAACGGCACCTCCAGCGCATGCAGCATCTTCAGGGCAATCACTTCTACAGCGGTGGTGGCAAATGACGAGCCGATAATGCGCGTCGCCATTATCACCCCGGCGATCAGCAGCGTGTTTTTCGCGCCGATACGGTTAATGATCCACGGTGAGCAGAACATGATGATGGCGTTACAAATTTCCCCGGCCGTCGTCGCAAAACCAAAAGCGCGGGTTCCCTCCTGAGGCGTCGCGAAGAAGGTTTTGAAGAAGGTGGCAAACTGCTGGTCGAAGACGTCATAGACGCAGGCCACGCCAATCACGTACAGGATAAACATCCACATTCTGCGCTGGCGAAACAGGTTAAAGACGGTTCTGGCTGTAATCTGCGGCTGGTTGGCGCCCAGGGCGTTCATTACCTGCGCCGTCTGGTTGGGCTTCGGCTTCGCGACCACCAGCAAAAGCATCAACAGCAGCGCCGCCCCCGACCCCATCCAGAAGACATACGACGGATCGATGCCGAACAGGATGCCCCCCGTTGAGGCGCATAGCCCCCAGCCAAGACAGCCGAACATGCGCGCCTTGCCGTATTCAAAGAAGCTGTTGCGGCTTACGCGTTCGATATAGGCCTCAATCGCCCCCGATCCCGCCGAGAAAACAAAGCCGATGTACAGCCCGCCGCTCAGCGCACCCAGCCAGATATTGGTTTTCAGCAGCGGTGCGAAAACGTACAGGAAGAAGGGGGCAAACAGAAACAGCAGCACGGAGATAATCCACAACAGATGTTTTTTTAGCCCCAGCTTGTCCGAAATCACCCCCAGCACCGGCTGGAAGGCGATAGCCGACAGCGAGATGCAGGAGAAAACAATCCCGGTATGGGTTTTGTTTAGCCCGATGATGTCCGACAGCCAGATGGGCAGGAACGGAAAGCAGGTGGCCATGATGAAGAAGTAGAGAAAGAAGAACAGCCCGAAAATCCAGAAGTTAGGGTTGTCTTTGTGGGTACAGGTTGTTGTGTTCATTATTTTTATCCTCAACGGAGGGCCGGGTCTCCGGCCCGTCACCCTTACACGCGTTCCACGCCAATCAGAATGGCGGTTTCCGGATCCAGAATCGGCAGCGCAATCCCTGCCTGCATCAGCCACTCACCGCTCACCGTTTGCGGCGCGTCCATCCACGCCGGCAGCCTGCGCATGGTGTGCCCACCCTCACCCGTAATCTGAATATTCGGGTGATCGAGCAGCGTGATGCGGTACTGCGCGCTGGCTTCTAACCCCGGCATACGCAGCGGCATCATCAGGGTGTAATCCGGCATCGCGAGCTGGCTGACCATAAACAGTCCGTACGTCTTATCTTCGCTCACGATGCCCTGCGCCATCGTGGTGGCGTCCGGCATATCCACGCGCCACTGGGTACCGCGATGGATCACCTCGCGCCACTGCTTGTGCAACGCGGCATAGTGACGATATCCCTCGCGCTCTTTCTCATCCACGGTGAGTGGATCCAGCTCCAGCCCCATATGGCCAAACAGCGCCGTCAAACCGCGGAATTCAATGCTGTGCTGGCGGAAGGTGGCATGACATTTATGATGACCGATATGCGCGCCCATCACTTCCGGCGGGAAAAAATAGCTCATACCGCGCTGGATAGTGTTTCGCTCCAGCGCATCGTTATTGTCGGACGCCCAGAAGCGGTGGCAGCGGGTCAGGACCTCATAATCGATTCGTCCACCACCAGAGGAGCAGGATTCGAATTCGATGTGCGGGAAGCGTTCGCCCAGCACGTCTAACAGACGATAAAACTGACGGGTTTGAGCGTCGGCCGCGGCTTTGCCGTTATGTCCCGGCTGCACCAGCTCGCGATTCATGTCCCATTTCACGTAGTCGACCGCATGCTCGCCCAGCAGCCAGCTCATGCGCGTCAGCAGGTAATCAAACGCGTCCGGAATGTTCAGGTTAAGCACCAGCTGGTGTCGCCCGGTCACCTGGGGGTAGCCTGGTAGCGCCAGAACCCAGTCAGGGTGCGCGCGATACAAATCAGAATCGGGGTTAATCATCTCCGGCTCAACCCAGATGCCAAACTCCATGCCAAGCTGTTTGACGTGGTTGATCACCGGCGTCAGGCCATCAGGGTATTTTTTTTCGTCCAGATACCAGTCACCCAGCGCGGCACGATCGTCGTTGCGGCCTTTAAACCAGCCGTCGTCAATGATAAAGCGTTCCACGCCCAGCGCTGCGGCCTCGTCGGCCATACGCATGATGTAGTCCGGGTCGTGACTGAAGTAGATCCCCTCCCAGGTGTTGAGGTGGACAGGACGCGGTTTGTTTTCCGGAAAGCGGATGACGTTGTCGCGCAGGTAACGGTGGAACTGCTGGCTCATGCCGTTCAGTCCCTGCGCGGAGTAGCTGGCATACAGACGCGGCGTCCAGAGCGTGTCGCCCTCTTCAATCGCCACCTCACCCGGCAGGTAGAGCGCTTCGGCCTGAATATAACGGCGACCATCGGTTTTCGCTTCCGCGCGCAGGCGGTGGTTGCCGCTCCAGCCCAGATGCACACCCCAGACGTCGCCGTGCATTTCACTGAACGATGGCGTACCCGAAATCAGCGCCGGGAAGTGTTCGTGGGACGTTTTACCCCGGCGATTTTCAATCACGAAACTGTCGTGCTCAAGCATGACGCGGTGCGGCTGAAATTCACGGATCCAGCGTCCGTGGAAGGCCAGCACCTCCCGCGCTCGCTCGGCCACCGGCAGCGTGACGGCGAAACGGTCCACCTGCCACGCCTGGGATTTCAGGTTGGTTAAGCCATGACGCACCGCCAGCACGCCGCTGGCATCCAGCGCCATTTCGCTGGTCAGGCGCAGGCCCGCATGTTCATCTTCTGCCGTAATTGTCAGGGTTTGTCCCTGCTGCTGTACATCCGTGGTGGTGAAAACCGGGGAACCGTCCAGCCCCTGTCGGTGCCCCTCAATGCCGGGCGATCCAAACAGGCCGTGCCCCAGTTCAGCCATCAGCGTGACCGGAGAATCAACGTCCAGCCTGCCGTTGGCCACCGGACGTGCGAGCGTAGCGACATCCTGCGGCGAAAAGTGGTGAAGGTGCGGCCCCCAGTAGAGAATTTCTGCAAACGGGTGCGTTTTAATCACCACGTCTACCGTGTCGCTTACAAGTCGTAAAATGGGATCGTGCATCAGACATCTCCTGTTATCGGAATGACCTGAGTGTTGATCCGAAACGTTTCGGATACAAACCAAAACGTTTCGGATCTGTGATCGGGTTTGGAATTTTACGAGATTTAAGCCGTCTGGCCTGGGAAGAATTCCGGCTGCCAGAGCACCTGAAGCGCGTCGATATCGTCGCCATTAATCAACTGGCGCACCATATCGGCAATCTGCTTCCCGACGCCCTGACGGGTTGACTGGATCACTGCCGCCACGTCGATATCAACAATGCTGTCCTGGGGTAAGCCGTCGTAGACCACCAGCGAGACGGCGTTTTCGCCAGTAAGGCGTCCCATCTGCGCCAGGGCCATTGCCGCGCCGTCGCCGTGGGTGTTGCAGTCGGTAATGATGGCCGTGGGAGGCTGCGGCAGAGCGAGCAGCGCTTTCGTGGTGGCATACCCCATGCGGCGCGAAGGGGGCATGGCGCGCAGCCACTCGCTGGACAGCCCGGCTTCCCGTAACGCGTCCAGATAGCCCTGCCGACGCTGGGTGATAAATGCCTGATTGTTGCTTTCGCCCAGTAGCGCAATGCGTTGATGCCCTTTCTCGATCAGCCAGCGGGTGGCGTGATACGTGCCGGCATAGTTGTCGAAATCGAACCACGCATACGGCTGCGGCAGCTGGCTGCGCCCGAGCGCCAGAAACGGGAACCCGGCGGCCTGAAGTTGCTCAAGACGCGGATCGTGATCCAGCGTATGCGCCACAATCAGCGCATCCACGCGCCGGCTTTGGACCATGCGCATATAGCTGTGCTTGTCCGCCAGATCATCATCGGCGATGAGCAGTAAGTCGATTTCATGTCGTGCCAGTTCGTGGCTAATTTCGCCGACCATGTCCATAAAAACGCTGTTATTGAGCGGAACAGGATGCACCGGAAAAACGAGCCCGACGGCGTCAATTTTGCCCATCTTCAGGCGGCGGGCAAACGTATTTGGTCGATAGCCACGGCGCTGGGCCTCCGCTTCCACGCGGGCGCGCGTCTCGGCGGAGACGTCATCATACCCGTTAAGCGCCCGGCTGACGGTGGTGACAGACAGCCCCAGTTCTTTAGCAATAGCTTTAAGCGACATGATTTTCCGTATCTTCGTTAATTTTGTTCCGCCACCAGCAGCGCGTAGGTGTCTGGCTCCAGGGCTTTAAAGATATGCGGCTGGTCTGCGGGGTAGCAAATGTAGTCCCCTGCCCCAAGCTCTTCCGCGGCGTCGAGCAACCCGACCAGCGCGCGTCCCTGCGTCACAATAATATGTTCAACCGAGCCAGGTGAATGTGGCTGAGAGAGACGATCGGCACCCGGTTGGGTCATCAGAAGGTAGATATCACGGCGTGCACCGGGGGGGCATGCCGCCAGCAAAATGGCTTCGTAGTTCGCCTGCCCGGCGACCACTTTCGTCCCCTCGCCGCGTCGGATCACCTGCGTGGTCGGAAGCTGTGGCTCAAGCAAGCGGGCAAAAGGAATATCCAGCGCCACGCAGAGCGACCACAGCGTTTCCAGGCTAGGGTTACCGTTGCCGGACTCAAGCTGGGAAAGTGTGGATTTAGCGATCCCGGCACGACGGGCAATTTCCGCCAGTGAAAGTCCGGTTCGCAGGCGTTCTCGCACCAGACTTTTGGCGATCACGCTGATTGGCTGCGTCATAAAACGGCCTCTTGTTCTATAAATCGAACGAATCGTTCATCTTGAAAAACAGTTCAGTTGCGTTCATTATAATGGATAAACGTTCGATATGGCTAAAATTGTATGAAGCATCATCTCTCTTGTCTGAAAGGCGACACCATTAAAGCGATCATCCTGGTTTGCCTCGCGGTCGGCGTGGTCGGGATGTCATACGGCTCCCTGGCAATGGCCTACGGTTTTCCGGTCTGGGTCCCGTTTGTGCTCTCCATTACCGTGCTCGCGGGCGCGTCCGAATTTATGTTTATTGGTATTGTGGCGAGCGGCGGTAACCCGCTGGCAGCGGCGGCGGCGGGGTTGCTGGTCAACGCGCGCCATGTGCCGTTTGGCGTGACGGTGCGTGAACTGGTGGGCAAACGGGGGCTGAGCCTTCTTGGCTGCCACATCATGAACGACGAAAGCGTGGTGTTTGGCCTGTCGCAAAAAACACCCGAACAGCGCAAGGCGGCCTACTGGCTATGCGGTTTAGGGGTGGCGATTATCTGGCCACTGGGGGCCCTGTTGGGCGCCATGGTCGGCAAATTGCTCCCGGATCCGGAAACCATTGGCCTGGATGCGGTCTTCCCGGCCATATTGCTGGCACTTGTGGTTCCCGCGTTTAAAAACCGTACCACGCTCATCCGCGCCTGCAGCGGTGCCGTTCTGTCGCTGGCCGCCGTGCCGTTTGCCCCGGTGGGCTTACCGGTTCTGCTCTCTTTACTGGGTCTCGCGGCGAGGAAAAAATAATGGGAAATATGACGTTTTTTATTCTTGGTATCGCAATTTTGTCTGCGGGAACCTATCTGATGCGTCTCGGCGGGGCGAAACTCGGCAGCAGGCTGGCATTATCGGAGCGTTCACAGGCGCTGCTGTCAGATGCGGCAACGGTGTTGCTGTTTTCCGTGGCGCTGGCGACCACCTTTTATGAAGGTGACCATTTTGCCGGCATGGCACGCGTATTGGGCGTCGCGTTTGCGGTGTTTCTGGCCTGGCGAAAAATGCCGTTAATTGTGGTCATCATAGCGGCGGCAGTGGTCACCGCACTGCTGCGTGTGGCGGGGATCCACTAAGAGTGATGCCCGGCATACTCCTCAGCCGGGTATCAAAAGGATTATTGCGCTGGAAGGGTATCGACGCTCAGCGTCAGTGTCTCGGTAAGATCGGTGGCGTTGGTCACGCTGAAGGCTTTCTCTGACAGGTAGGTCGTCACCATCATGGTCGCGGTGAACTGCTCTCCCGCCACTTCTATCCCGTTAACGGCAGCCAGCGCTTTTTCTGGCGGCAATGTCACTTCTGGCGCCCCGCCCTGAACCACCACCGCACCAATATCGACAGCGGCCAGTTGCACACTCTTCCCGTCCATGCGGCCATCCTTGAATGCGATCTTCATCGCGCCGTTATCGGTGTATCGCCAGGCCCTGTTTTGTCGGGCAGCGCCGTTGATGGAGATCCGCATTTTACGCGCATCCGGACACATCACCGACACCCGCAGTTCCCGCGTTACCGAGGCATAACCGTTATAAACTTTGCCCACATGTTCAGCAGAACCCTTTCGCATATCGTCTTTACGATAACGACCGTAGTCGATTGTCTTCACGGCAGACATCATTTTGCATTCGCCATCATCGGCCTGCACGGCTGCCGGTCCGCAGAGCAACACGACCAACATCACGTACTTATGAATGTTATTCAAAGACACTTCCCTGTCACCTCTTCGTAGAATGTATTCGGTTCTTCCTCCGGCAGGGTATACGTCAGCTTGCAACGCTCTCCCTCCACCGTCGCGAAGAGCTGCTGGTTAGCGGAGATATCGTTCAGGAAGATCACGCCGTCTTCGGGTGCCGTAGTGATGTATTCACCCGCTTCGTCCACAATCGGAATACCTTCCGGCAGCGGCGTACCGTCCGCGCGGCTGATAGTCAACAGCACGCGGCGCTGGCTTAGCATCTCAAACTCCCACTTCGCCACAGCGCCATGAGAGGCCTTGATCGCCGTTCTGCCGTTTCTGACATCCAGGTTGCCAGGCAGCTTTTCGGTGTTGACCTCAATCGTGCTTTCGTGGAACGGGGACAACACCGGGATCACCGCCTGGCCCCATTTATCCGTCCATACCGGGCCACGTGTAGTGCCAATCTCAACGCCTGACACCGGTTTATCCAGCTTAGCGATGGCATAGGTGTCAGCCACGCGATAAGGCGAGAAAGTCACGCCGTCGCCGTGCACCACAATCCCGCCGCTCAGCGACGCGGAGTAGTTGGTGTTGCTGTTGTTATCACCTCCTGCCGCCAGCGCCAGGCTGGTGTAATGCAGATTGCTGTTCAGTGAGCCGTCCCAGCTGGTGGTGTTTTCATCATGATCCTGGGAGACGCCAAGCGCGTAATCGTTCGCCTCATTAAGCGATCCCATCGCACGCGTGCCGTAGAAACGCTTGCCTTCGCCCTCACGATACCAGGAGCTGGTGCTGACGCCGGTACGTCCGAGCGGGATCGACACATTCACGTAAAACAGATCGTTATCACTGTCGTCGTTACGGCTGACATCCGATTCCCAGTTCACGCTTACGTTGAAGTATGTGAAGCTTTGCGACCATGAAGAGACAAAACGGCGGCTATCGTTTTCGCTGTTCCAGCTCTTGTTGCGGTAAAAGCTAAGAGAAAAGTGGCCGAGTGTGGTGTTGGACCAGTTAATACCGACATTGGTGTCGTATTTGGTTTGCGACATATCGTCGTCATCCCCGTAAAGCTCCGTCATTTCACGGTAACCCGGCGTGCCGTAGCTGCCGCCCATTGAAATGCCGATGCCCCACGGCAGCGCATAGCCTACATCCAGCGTCGTTTTGTTGCCCTTCGTTTGCGTCTGGTTGTCTAACGACGCCAGAAAACCGAGCGAGGCATACAGGTTCTGCATCGGCGTGGTATCGAGGTTGCCGGAGAAACCGTAATAGTGGTTATCCGCCATCAACATACCGGCGACGACATTCATGCGCCTGTTGATGGACCAGCCGTTGTTGGCAGAGACCACCCACGGTTTTTCGAGGCGCGATTCCATGTCGTTTTCAACACGGCCTGCCGCCAGGGTAAAGCCCGGCGCACGTCCCACGTGGCTGCTGCGGAAAGTACTCGCCGCCACGGTAAAGCGGTTTTCGCTACCGTCGGTCTCGGTCACCGTGACGTTCAGGTCGGTGTTGAGGTTAGACAGCGGTACATCGTCCAGGTTAAACGGCCCGGCAGGCACCAGCGTCGAGTAAATCAGCTGTCCGCCCTGGCGAATATCGACACGGGCCTGAGGGTTTCGGGCGATACCGCTCACTTCCACGCCCGTACCTGCCAGCGGCACAAGCGCGTTATCTGGCATCATCTGTACACCGTATATCACCGGAATACTGAAGCGGCTATTGGCCACGTTAATCTGGCCGCCCTGTACCATCACGCCATAATCGGTGAAGGTACGCTGGGCGTAGGTATTGAGTGAGGAAAAGTCGAAGCGCTGATCGCTGCCGTCGCTGATGAACTGCGTGCTGCGTACAATCCAGTCCCCGGCGTTAAAGCCCAGTTCTAAACTCGACTGGAAACGGTCTGCGTTGTTGTCGTCATACTGGTTGTGGGTACCGAACATGGCGTAATTCAGCATTGCCGCACGGCCACCCTGCACTTCCACCCGTTGACGTCCGAAATCAGGATCCAACGCTTCCGGAGGAACCACGACTGTTATTTCTTCAATTTCCGGGGAAGACTGAAGAGTCGACCCGGGCCAGTATTGACTAATTTGAGGGCAGGTGCCCTGTGCGGTTTTCTTAATCAGGCCCGCATTTTTCAGAAACTCGTCATTAATACAGGGCGTACCTTCTTCATTAAATTTCACCGACATAAGCGTACGCTGATTACCGTTAATATTAACGGTCACGTTATGGTTTCCGGGAGCAAAACGGGCAGCCATGGAATAGTATTCAGCAATGGCTGGATCAAGACCGTGGGATTTTAACGCTTCGGTGTCAAATTTCGCCCGATCTGACTCCACTGGTTCATTCGCTATAGGGTTTATTTCCGCCCGACTATTAAAAGCGAGCGCCGTAAAGCAAAACGCCAGCATTCCCTTTTTACAGGAAACCGTTAACATGACGACTCCATGCGCTGAGATATAAATTGTTATTCTTTCAGATCAGTAAGATAACTTTGCACTTGATAGCCATAACGGGATACAGGATATATTTCAATCTGTTTATCTGCCGACGTTATTTTAGTTTTCGCGCTCGCTGTCATTTTTTCACCCGGCAAAATATACGTCTTAGCGAATTGAACCGTCGTACCGGATGGCAATAATTTAGCTTTTTGTTCCATGCGAACAACGTAAGGGGTTTTATTCTCGACAGTGACGTTGCCGTTGTTCATTTGCCATGTTAAGTCTTTCCAGGGTTCGAGATTAACCGCCAGCCCGGCCGGGCGAATAATAACGGGCAAATTCTGGCTGAATGCGACTTTTACTTTATTTTTTTCACGCTGCGGAATAGCGGTAAAAATAACGCGCTTGATGTGTTCCACCTTCAGCGGCTCCGCGCTGTTTTTTAGTACAAAGCGCACGCGCTGGGTTTTGCCCGCGTCTACACGTACCACCGGCTGTGTCACAATCAGGCCAGGTTTTGGGTCGTCGGGTAGATCAACCAGTTTGGTATACAGCAATTGGGCGTCGGCATCCGTATTTTTGACGTCCATACTGGCGCCCTGCTCGTCTTCTTTAACGATCAACAGTGGGGTTTCTGGCACCATTCCAGCAGCCA
The DNA here is from genome assembly GCF_003986875.1 of Enterobacter sp. WCHEn090032. Taxonomy (NCBI): domain Bacteria; kingdom Pseudomonadati; phylum Pseudomonadota; class Gammaproteobacteria; order Enterobacterales; family Enterobacteriaceae; genus Enterobacter; species Enterobacter sp. WCHEn090032. Next base: position 30,602 of record NZ_RXRN01000016.1, on the reverse strand, counting down.
GTGTATTAAACGAGGCTAACAGGCAGGCACAAATCAGCGTTCTTTTCAAAAGCAGCATAATAGTAGTCCAGTAATACTGAAAAAACACTCCACAGATGTGGAGTGTTCATTTTGAGGCTATTACAGATAAACCAGCTCAACGTTGGTTAAACCGTCCAGCGTTAATTCGTCGGTAATATTCAGCTCGCCAGCGGGGTTGATCTGCGCCACGATGCCGACATTAAAATTAATCTGTTTCAGCGCAGCAGGTGTATCAGCACCAGAATCTTTGGTGAAAGAGTAGGTCTCACTTTTATCCGTAACAACCGGCAGATAATGGATTCCGGATTTGATATGCCAGCCCGAAGTCGCGGTAGCATCCTGTGAAAATACGGGGTATAGCGTCGCACCCGTATCGTCTGTCGCGGTACCCTTATCCCTTTGAATACCCATGGCATAAGCACCGATCTTCTTACCGTTAAACATGCCCAATCCTGCTGTACTTTGAGAGGTTAACAAAAACTCAGGATCGCTAAACTCGGTAGACAAATATTCGGTTGGCGCGGAGTCCGCATGCGCATCGTTAAACGTCACACCAACACGCGTAGGGGTTTCGCAGGTAATAGAAATAGGGATAATTTTAGTATCCGGAAGAGAAGTTACCGTGTTGTAGTTTAAAGACGTTGCTTTAACCGTACCAAAATCCGCATTACTACCGCCGCTGACAACAGAAGGCGTACAGGAGGATGGAACAACTTTACCGCTCACCTGAAGATCAAGGCTGGTTCCCGCCATTGCCGAAGACGCCGCGACAGCCAGCACGGAGGCCAGCACCCCTTTTTTAAACATCGCGTTCATTTTATTTCCTTATGTGAGTGAAATACAAAACAAACCAAATAATGAATATCTGGTCTGGATATCAGCACTACAAAATTTGCGTCTGGAAAATAGCACCACAAATTAACGCGAACAATAATTCAAAATGATTTTAGGATTTGCGCCTGAGGAAATCCTAAGAGCTGAAATTATTCATATTTTTATTGAATATATAATTGATAAATATATGTAGGAATCTGGCCTGACCCTCTATTAAAACTGTGTATTAATATGATTAATTTCAAACAAAGGTAACCAAAGAGGGGAAATTTTTACAGTTATTGTTTCGTTAATAAGAAAATGCCTGGAAGATGTGCGGGAGAATCGAGGAAGGAGTCGTGGAAGTAAACCTGTCCCGGCTCCGAAGAGCAGGGACAGCGGCAATATCACTTATTTGTTCAGTTCAGCGGTCATGTGAACGCGGTTACCCGAGAACGCCTGAGTAATTTTGTAAGATGATGCGCCCGCTTCCTGAGCCTGAGCCGCGATTTTCGCTTCTGCGCCGTCAATGGTAGAGGCGGTTGCAGTCACGGTCTGCGCAGCGAAAGAACCGAAAGAAGCAGCCAGAGCGATTACAGCGACAAAAGTTTTGATGCTTTTCATGATTTAAACCCTTTCATTAAGTTGTTTAGATAAGGCACCGTGCCTTGATGTGATAAATAGTAGACCTCATCACGAACAACTAAAAGCGGAAGGATTTGCTATTATCATTCAAAATTACTGATCAACTATTAATCGCTGTGGATGGGTATAAATGGTTGCCCTTCCCGGCTTGCAGAAGCCCACCAGCGTCAGGTTGCAGCGCTCCGCCACCTCTACCGCCAGCGTGGTTGCCGCCGATACGGCAAACAGGATCTCCACCCCGCACATCGCCGATTTTTGCACCATCTCATAGCTGGCGCGGCTGGAAACAAGTGCGGCGCCCTGCAGCCAGACCTCACTTTCCCGCGCACGACGACCCAGCAGCTTATCCAGCGCCACGTGGCGGCCCACGTCCTCATGTCCCCCGGCGATATCGCCCGATGGCAATACCCACGCTGCCGCGTGCGTGCAGCCGCTCAGCTGGCCGATGGGCTGAACATCGTTGAGATGCTCAAGCGCATGGTCGAGGTGTGCCAGATTAAAGGTCTGCGTGAACGACAGAGGTACAACAGGCTTGCCAATATCGTTGAGCTGCTCAACACCGCACACGCCGCAGCCGGTGCGCCCGGCCAGTGCGCGACGGCGCTCTTTTAATCCCATAAAGCGGCGGCTGGAGAGTTCGATTTGCACCTCAAGGCCGTTGCATGCCTGCACCACGTCCATGCCGTAGATCTCCTGCGGGTGCTCAATGATGCCTTCCGAAAGGGAGAATCCTGTCGCGAACAGTTCGAGATCTTTTGGCGAAGCCATCATCACCACATGCGAGATGCCGTTGTAAACGAGTGCAACAGGCACCTCTTCCGCCAGATAATCAGGCGTGGCGTGGGCAATGTGGGGCGGCCTGTGTACCGACAATTCCACAATGCCGGCAGGCAGGGGTGATGAATGGGGGGCACGATTTTGTTTAGACACAGCGCTATTCCTGAACAACCACGAAGGTAAGCCTGCTATTGCAGCACAAACCACAGGCTTTACGCATAGTATGGATCAACTATTCGGCAACCATTCTCCTACTCATTCAGAAGGGGTGCAACCTGGCGCCCGCTACACCGCTTTAACATGCAGCGCTGTTAATGTGATCAATATCACACTTTATAATCAGCATGGTGATAATACGTTCACTTTGTATTAACGCCATTAGAACAGCGGTACCAACATTGTGGTATTCTGATGATATCCCTCGTGGAATTGAGGGATTAACGCAAATTTTTTCCTTTGCGGTCCTTCTTCAACCGCGAAGTCAAAACACTATATGTAAGCAATGTCGAAACAAGGAGTGACCCATGCAGGTCAGCAGAAGGCAGTTCTTTAAGATCTGCGCTGGCGGTATGGCAGGCACCACGGCAGCGGCACTGGGCTTTGCGCCCGGCGTAGCGCTGGCGGAAACGCGGCAGTATAAACTGCTGCGCACCCGCGAAACCCGTAATACCTGTACGTACTGCTCTGTCGGTTGCGGGCTGTTGATGTATAGCCTCGGCGACGGTGCTAAAAACGCCAAAGCGTCTATTTTCCATATCGAAGGCGACCCGGATCATCCGGTCAACCGCGGCGCATTGTGCCCGAAAGGGGCGGGTCTGGTGGACTTTATCCACTCCGAAAGTCGCCTGAAATTCCCTGAATATCGCGCGCCTGGCTCCGACAAATGGCAGCAAATCAGCTGGGAAGAGGCGTTCGACCGCATCGCTAAACTGATTAAAGAAGACCGCGATGCCAACTTTATTGAGAAGAACGCCGACGGCGTTACGGTCAACCGCTGGCTCTCCACCGGGATGCTGTGCGCCTCTGCTTCCAGCAACGAAACCGGTTATTTAACCCAGAAATTCACGCGCGCACTCGGTATGCTCGCGGTCGACAACCAGGCGCGTGTCTGACACGGACCAACGGTAGCAAGTCTTGCTCCAACATTTGGTCGCGGTGCGATGACCAACCACTGGGTCGACATCAAGAACGCCAACCTCATTGTGGTGATGGGCGGTAACGCCGCTGAAGCGCACCCTGTCGGGTTCCGCTGGGCGATGGAAGCCAAAATCCACAACGGTGCGAAACTGATTGTGATCGATCCCCGCTTTACGCGTACTGCGTCGGTGGCGGATTTCTACACCCCTATTCGTTCAGGTACTGACATCACTTTCCTGTCAGGCGTCTTGCTGTACCTGATGACCAACGAAAAATATAACCGCGAATACACCGAAGCCTATACCAACGCCAGCCTGATCGTGCGTGAGGATTACCACTTCGAAGATGGCCTGTTCAGCGGTTATGACGCCGAAAAACGCAAATACGACAAAACCAGCTGGAACTACGAGCTGGACGAGAAAGGCTTTGCGAAGCGCGATACCACCCTGCAACACCCACGCTGCGTGTGGAACCTGCTGAAAGAGCACGTCTCCCGCTACACGCCGGAAGTTGTCGAGAACATCTGTGGTACACCGAAGGCGGACTTCCTGAAGGTGTGCGAGCTTATCGCCGAAACCAGCGCGAAAGATAAAACCGCGTCGTTCCTGTACGCCCTCGGCTGGACGCAACACTCCATCGGCGCACAGAACATCCGTACCATGGCGATGGTTCAATTGCTGCTCGGTAACATGGGAATGGCAGGCGGCGGCGTGAACGCCCTGCGCGGTCACTCCAACATTCAGGGCCTGACCGACCTCGGCCTGCTGTCTCAAAGCCTGCCGGGCTATATGAACCTGCCAAGCGAGAAACAGACCGACCTGCAAACCTACCTGACGGCCAGCACGCCTAAACCGCTGCTCGAAGGCCAGGTGAACTACTGGGGCAACTATCCGAAGTTCTTCGTCTCGATGATGAAAGCCTTCTTCGGCGACAAAGCGACGGCGGAAAACAGCTGGGGCTTTGACTGGCTGCCGAAGTGGGACAAAGGTTACGACGTTCTGCAGTACTTCGAGATGATGCACCAGGGCAAAGTGAACGGCTATCTGTGCCAGGGCTTTAACCCGGTTGCGTCGTTCCCGAACAAGAACAAGGTTGTTGAGTCGCTGTCGAAACTGAAGTTCCTGGTGACGATTGACCCGCTCAATACCGAGACCTCAACGTTCTGGCAGAACCACGGTGAATCGAACGATGTCGACCCATCGAAGATTCAGACCGAAGTGTTCCGCCTGCCATCGACCTGCTTCGCGGAAGAGAACGGCTCTATCGTCAACTCCGGACGCTGGCTGCAGTGGCACTGGAAAGGCGCGGACGCCCCGGGTATCGCCATGAACGACGGCGAAATCCTGGCCGGTATCTTCTTACGCCTGCGTAAGATGTACGCGGCAGAAGGCGGCGCGAACCCGGAACCGGTCCTGAACATGACCTGGAACTACTCAACGCCAGAAAATCCAGCGCCGGAAGAAGTGGCGATGGAGAGCAACGGTAAGGCGCTGGCGGACGTTATCGACCCGGCCACCGGCGCCGTGCTGGCGAAGAAAGGCGATCAGCTCAGTACCTTCGCGCACCTGCGTGATGACGGTACCACCTCCAGCGGCTGCTGGATCTTTGCCGGTAGCTGGACGCCGAAAGGCAACCAGATGGCCAACCGCGATAACGCCGACCCGTCAGGCCTGGGCAATACGCTGGGCTGGGCATGGGCGTGGCCGCTCAACCGCCGTATCCTCTATAACCGCGCATCTGCTGACCCGCAGGGCAACCCATGGGATCCGAAGCGTCAGCTGCTGAAGTGGGACGGCGCGAAATGGGGCGGCGTGGATATTCCGGACTACAGCACTGCACCGCCGGGTAGCGATGTCGGGCCGTTTATTATGCAGCCTGAAGGGATGGGACGTCTGTTTGCTATCGATAAGATGGCAGAAGGGCCGTTCCCGGAACACTACGAGCCGTTTGAAACGCCGTTGGGCACCAACCCGCTGCACCCGAACGTGGTCTCTAACCCGGCAGCCCGTATCTTCAAGGGCGATTTCGACGCGCTGGGTAAAAAAGACAAGTTCCCGTATGTGGGCACCACTTATCGTCTGACCGAACACTTCCACTACTGGACCAAGCACGCGCTGCTTAACGCCATCGCGCAGCCGGAACAGTTTGTGGAGATCGGCGAGAAGCTGGCGAACAAGCTCGGCATTGCCCATGGCGATACCGTTAAGGTCTCTTCTAACCGTGGCTACATCAAAGCCAAGGCCGTAGTGACCAAGCGTATTCGCACGCTGAACGTTCACGGCCAGCAGGTGGATACCATCGGTATTCCGATTCACTGGGGTTATGAGGGCGTGGCGAAGAAAGGGTTCATTGCGAACACCCTGACGCCGTTCGTCGGCGATGCGAACACGCAGACGCCGGAGTTTAAGGCCTTCCTCGTGAACGTGGAAAAGGTGTAACGGAGACGACTTATGGCTTATCAATCTCAGGACATTATCCGTCGTTCCGCGACTAACAGTTTCACGCCCGCGCCTCAGGCGCGGGACCACCAGCAGGAAGTGGCTAAGCTCATCGACGTGACCACCTGTATTGGCTGTAAAGCCTGTCAGGTGGCGTGCTCGGAGTGGAACGACATCCGTGACGAAGTGGGTCATAACGTCGGGGTGTACGACAACCCGGCGGATCTGACCGCCAAGTCCTGGACGGTGATGCGTTTCTCTGAAGTAGAGCAGAACGACAAACTGGAATGGCTTATCCGCAAAGATGGCTGTATGCACTGCGCGGATCCGGGCTGCCTGAAGGCGTGCCCGTCAGAAGGGGCTATTATTCAGTATGCGAACGGTATCGTCGACTTCCAGTCTGAGCAGTGCATTGGCTGCGGCTACTGCATTGCGGGCTGTCCGTTCAACGTGCCGCGACTGAACCCGGAAGACAACCGCGTCTACAAATGTACGCTGTGCGTCGACCGCGTTAACGTCGGTCAGGAGCCTGCCTGCGTGAAGACCTGCCCAACCGGCGCTATCCACTTTGGTTCAAAAGAGGATATGAAAACGCTGGCGGCAGAGCGCGTGGGCGAGCTGAAAACCCGTGGTTACGACAACGCAGGCCTGTACGATCCGGCCGGGGTTGGCGGTACACACGTGATGTACGTTCTGCATCACGCCGACAAGCCGAATCTGTATCACGGCCTGCCGGAGAACCCGGAGATCAGCGCCACCGTGAAATTCTGGAAAGGCATCTGGAAACCGCTGGCAGCGGTTGGTTTTGCTGCCACCTTCGCAGCGAGCATCTTCCACTACGTCGGCGTCGGGCCGAACCGCGCGGAAGAGGAAGACGACAACCTGCATGAAGAGAAAGACGAGGTGCGCAAATGAAAAAACGTGACACCATCGTGCGCTACACCGCGCCGGAACGCATCAACCACTGGATCACCGCCTTCTGCTTCATGCTGGCGGCGATAAGCGGGCTGGGGTTCTTCTTCCCCTCCTTCAACTGGCTGATGCAGGTACTGGGAACGCCACAGCTGGCGCGCATCCTTCACCCGTTCGTGGGTGTGGTGATGTTTGCCTCGTTTATCATCATGTTTTTCCGCTACTGGCACCATAACCTAATCAATCGGGATGATATCTTTTGGGCGAAGAATATTCGTAAGATCGTCGTCAACGAGGAAGTAGGTGACACCGGGCGTTATAACTTCGGCCAGAAATGCGTATTCTGGGCGGCGATTATCTTCCTGGTCCTGTTGCTGGTCAGCGGCGTGATCATCTGGCGTCCGTACTTTGCGCCTGCTTTCTCAATCCCGGTGATCCGATTCGCGCTGATGCTGCATTCATTTGCCGCAGTGGCGTTAATTGTGGTTATCATGGTGCATATCTACGCCGCCCTTTGGGTAAAAGGCACCATTACCGCGATGGTGGAAGGCTGGGTAACCAGCACGTGGGCGAAGAAACATCACCCGCGCTGGTACCGAGAAGTTCGCCAGAAACAGGAAAAGTCATCTGAATGAGTATTCGCATAATCCCGCAAGATGAGCTGGGGTCGAGCGAGAAACGCACGGCGGAATATATTCCGCCGTTGTTATTCCCCAGACTCAAGAACCTCTATAACCGCCGCGCAGAGCGTCTGCGCGAGCTGGCAGAGAACAACCCGCTGGGCGATTTTCTGCGTTTTGCCGCGCTGGTTGCCCATGCGCAGGAAGTGGTGCTGTACGACCATCCGCTGCAAATGGATCTGACCGCGCGCATCAAAGAAGCCAACGCGCAGGGCAAGCCGCCGCTCGATATCCACGTCCTGCCGCGCGACAAGCACTGGCATAAGCTGCTGCATTCGCTGATTGCCGAGCTGAAGCCCGAGATGAGCGGTACCGCGCTGGCGGTCATCGAGAATCTGGAGAAAGCGTCCGAGCAGGAGCTGGAAGAGATGGCAAGCGCGCTGTTCGCGTCCGACTTCTCACAGGTCAGCAGCGATAAAGCGCCGTTCATCTGGGCTGCGCTGTCGCTTTACTGGGCGCAAATGGCAAGCCTGATCCCCGGCAAAGCACGCGCCGAATACGGTGAAGCGCGTCAGTTCTGCCCGGTGTGTGGCTCCATGCCGGTCTCAAGCATGGTACAAATTGGCACCACCCAGGGGCTACGTTACCTGCACTGCAATCTGTGTGAAACCGAGTGGCATGTGGTGCGTGTGAAATGCAGCAACTGCGAGCAGACCCGCGATCTGAACTACTGGTCGCTGGAAAATGAAGACGCGGCGGTGAAAGCCGAAAGCTGCGGTGACTGCGGGACCTATCTCAAGATTCTGTATCAGGAAAAAGACCCGAAAGTTGAAGCGGTCGCTGACGATCTCGCCTCGCTAATCCTGGATGCGAAAATGGAGCAGGAGGGTTTTGCCCGCAGCTCTATCAACCCGTTCCTGTTCCCGGGTGAAGGGGAGTAATTCCCTGTGACAGTGCCGGGCGGCGCGTGCTTGCCCGGCCTACAGTTGATAAGGCGTAACGACCTCATCAATACCCGAAAAATCTTTCGTATTTCGAGAAATCAACGGACATTTTCTGCTCTGGGCTGTGGCCAGAATGATGGCATCAGGCAGTCTCATTCCATGCTTTTCACGCAGTAAAACGCTTCTTTCCGCGATATCCCGAGACACATCAATAATTTCGAAAGCGCCCATCACGGCTGCCGTTTTCGCTTCATGACCATGCTTGCGTGCGCCCACCATCACCTCCATCCAGGTAATTAAGCTAATGGCTCGATGTGACGCGGCATGATCAATCGCATCCGCGGCTTCGACACGGTTGTTGAAGAGATCAATGAGAATATTGGTATCAAACACGGCCATATTATTCATGATCACCACTCCTCACGCAGCTTACGTTCATACTCCAGCCCGTCTTCTTTCTTGTCTCCCCACAAGCCAAGCGCAGCGCGGATAACAGACGAACTTTGCTGGTCGAGATACAGCTCTATCGCCTCCCGTAGCAGCTCAGCGCGCGGCTGATTTCGCAGTTGCTTGAGGTTATCCAGCCGTTGAATCACGTCATCAGATAAATCGATCAGTATTCTGCCCATATCCAGTTCCGCCAAAACACTCATATATCACCTTAGTATATCATCTGCGGTTAATTTTCAGGCAAAATACACCTTATCAATTTAGGGTTAAAGGGCATTTTTTCGAGAGTAACCAATTTTGCGAGCCGCTTTCCATATCGTTCGCATCCTCAGATTTCGCTGTTTTCATCTACACTAAATCAGGCTATAAATCTGTATATACATACAGCAAAAGGACATCACCATGGCACTGGAAAAGGATATTGATAAGCTTGTGCAGGATTTTATCGCTGCAGGCCGACCTTGCGCGCGTAAGCAGAGTATTGATGACCGGAGAGCCGGATATGTAGCCAGCACTGTACTTGCCGGCGAGACCGAAACCCGCGTGCAGGTTGAAACGCTTGTCATTGATTGTCTTACCTTTCGGGTATTTTCGCCTCTCAATGTCTCTGAAACGTTACCTTGTGCCCTCTACTACCATGGCGGTTGTTTTGTCAGCGGTGGGTTTGCAACCCATGACAATCAGCTCCGCCAGCTGGCGTATTACGGTCAGTGTCGTGTGATTGCGGTTCAGTACAGGCTGGCACCGGAGCATACCTTCCCCGCAGCGCATGACGATGCAGAGAGAGCGGCGAATCTTGTCTGGCAACATGCAGAAAAAGTAGGCGTGGATAAAAACCGCATCACGCTTTGTGGTGACAGTGCAGGCGGCCATCTGGCGCTGGTCACCGCGCTGCGGCTCAAGGCTAAAACACAGTGGAATCCGGCCCAGCTTATCCTCATCTACCCTATGCTCGACGCTACAGCCAGCTTTGCAAGCTATACCCATAATGGGCAGGACTACGTTATCACGCGCGATACGCTGCTGAGTGGTTATGACATGTACCTGGCAGAGACAGACCGCCGGGACCCTGAAGCCAGCCCACTCTGGCGGGATGATTTCAACGGCCTGCCGCCGGTACATATTATTACCGCCGAGTACGATCCGCTATGCGACGAAGGTCAGGCGCTTTATCAACATATGACAGAACAAGGCGTTATGTGCACAGCGCAGCATTGGCTGGGTGTCATCCACGGCTTCTTCCAGCTTGGCGGCATCAGCCCGTCAGCGCGAGACGTTATGCGGGACATCGCCTGGCGGATAAGCTCCGCCCGGCGATAACGCTGGAGAAATTACTCCTCCTCGTTCCCACCCTCTTCATATGCGCCAAAAGGCTTCGCCGGAAGAACGATATAGGTGCCTTCAAACACCGCGCCCGGTGTTTTATCGCCAAACAGTTCAACCTGCATCTGTACGCGGGCCTTGCGACCGCGTGCCAGACGGTCCAGATCGCCACCCAGTGAACCCAGATCGGCCACGGCGCTTGGCTTGCCGCTTATCGGAGCGCTATAACGGATGTGCGCATCGGCAAGAATGATCGTGCCGCCCAGATGGCGCTCGCGCAGCATTAGCCAGATAAGCCCCCAGCCGGTGAGCGTGGCGAGCGAAAACAGGCTGCCGGCAAACAGCGTGTGGTGCGGGTTCTGATTGCCGGTTTCCGGCATGGTGGTAATGAATTTTTGCCCGGTGTACTGCTGAATACGCACGCCCATTTTTTCACTGAGCGGAATGTGCTGATACCAGGCCTGCTGGAGCTGTCCGCACCAGTCGGCGCGGTGGAGAATATCATCCAGCGTGGCGATAGGTTTAATCATCAAAAAGTGGCGAATCGGCGTGGTTTGCGGGGTCGTGATCTCCCCCTGATTCACAAAACCGAGCTTGGCAAAGAACTCGACAGCATCTTCACGGGCGCTACAGGTGACGCGCTTAACGCCTTCCTGGCGGGCGACGGACTCCAGGGTCATCGCCATCAGCGTTCCCAGACCTTTGTCCTGAACGGAGGGATGAACCGCCATAAAGCGAATAGAGGCTTCATTATCGGCGTTGATATACAAACGCCCGACGGCGACGAGGTTCCCCTCTTCGTCCATTACCATCTGATGGTGGGCCATCGCGTCCCAGGCGTCACGTTCAGACCCTTTAGGCTGATGTAATGGCTTGCGCAGCATTTCCCAGCGGAACTGGTAATAAGCTTCTAACTCTTCTTCCGTTTGCGGTACTCGAAGGTGATACATAGCTGTACTCTCTCTTGTTACCCGCGGCCACGCCGCCAGCTGGCTCATACCTGGAGCCAGAATGTGACGGGGCCATCGTTCACCAGCGAAACCTGCATATCTGCAGCGAATCGTCCGGTTTGCGTATTCATTTCCTGCTGGCGACAACGCTCAACAAAGTATTCATAAAGTGCTTCTGCACGATCCGGCGCGGCGCCTTTAGAGAAACTCGGGCGCATGCCGCGCTCGGTATCGGCGGCCAGCGTAAACTGGGAAACCACCAGCACGCTGCCGCCCGCCTGCTGGACGTTCAGGTTCATCTTGCCTTCCGCATCGCTGAAAATACGGTAGCCCAGCACGCGCTCACATAAGCGGTTGGCTTTTTGTTCGTCATCATCCTTTTCGACACCTAACAACACCAAAAGTCCTGGGCCAATTTCACCCGTCACCTCTCCCTCCACGGTGACGCTGGCACGGGTTACGCGCTGTATCAATGCAATCATGGTTGGTCTGCTTCTTGTTGTTTTTCAGCTTCTGCTGCTTTTTTAAGTTCGCGGTATACGCCGAGAGTGACAGTTATTTCCGCACCAAGCAAGACGATACACCAGGTCCAGTAAACCCAGACAAACAAAATTGGGATCACCGCCAGTACGCCGTAAATCAGCTGATAGGAGGGAAACATGGTGATGTAAAGGGCAAAACCCTTTTTGCCCAGTTCGAAGAGTACCGCTGCCACCAGCGCGCCAACAACCGCATCACGGTTCGGCACGCGCGTGGTCGGCACCACGCTGTAGAGCAGCCAGAAAGAGAGCCACGATAAAATCAGCGGGAAGATACGCAACACGTTATCGATGGCGCCGTTGAGATCGCTGGCCCAACGCAGTGAAAGCAGATACGAACTGATCGCCAGACTCGCCCCGGCCAGCAACGGCCCAAGCGTAAGGATCATCCAGTACACGGCAAAGGAATACACCTTTGGCCGTGTCTTTTTACTCCGCCAGATAGTGTTCAGCGCGTTATCAATGGCGTACATCAACAACAGCGCCGTCACGATAAGGCCACACGCCCCCACTGCCGTCATCTTGCTGGAGTTAGCCACAAACTGCTCAATGTAGTTCTGTATGACATCCCCGGTTGCGGGAATGAAATTGGCGAAGACAAAATGGCGAAGCTGCAGGCTCACGTCGGCAAACATCGGAAAAGCGGAAAACAGAGCAAAGATAACCGCCACCAGCGGCACTAACGACAGCAACGACACGTAGGCGAGGTTACCTGCCAGCGTGGTCATGTTGTCCTCATCAATGCGGTGCCAGAGCAGTTTCAGCCAGGCCCTGAGCGGGCGAGTATGGTGCGTGGCTTTTTGATGAACGGTTTTTAGCATAACTGCTTCGCAAAGTAGTTTGGTATCGTCTCTTTTCCGGTCACCAGAACAGACGTGATACCCAACTGGTTAGCTCCCTCTATATTATCGGCATTGTCGTCGAAAAAGACCGCATCGGCCGCGGTAAATCCTTCCGCCTGGAGAACAGCCTGATAAATTCGCGCTTCAGGTTTACGCATCCCCATCTCCTGAGAGAGGTAGATTTTGTCTGCGGCGGCCTTAACCTCAGGGTATTCCTCAGGCCAGAACGTGGTGTGCAGGCGGTTGGTATTCGACAGCACAACCACCCGGTGGCCCTGCTCGCGTAATTTATGCATGATGTCGATCACCTCGGGCCGTATGGCGACAAAAACCGCCTGCCAGCCGTGGGAAAACTGCTCATAGCTTAACGGGAGATCCATCTCCTGGCAGAAACGTTCCGCGAATTCTTCATCGCTGATCTCACCGCGTTCATGCTGGTGGAAGGTCTCGCCCATTGTGAAATTCTGCTTTAACGTCGCCAGCGGAACACGGCTAAAATCGCTCCATGCGCCCAGCACCCGATTGAAATCGATATCGACGATTACGTTTCCTAAATCAAAGATATAAAGCATGTTTATCTCCTGCTCGCCGTGGAAAAGTAACTGTAGCGGGAAAGATAAGGTTTGGCTATGAAGTCCACGCCGGGTAGAAAAAGAAAAACCCCGCCACAAGGACGGGGTTTTGTTGACCAGAGAGGAGTAAATTACTCTTCTTTCGCACCGCGCATAGCACGTTTACGATCGTTCTCGGTCAGGTGACGTTTACGGATACGGATAGACAGTGGCGTCACTTCTACCAGTTCGTCGTCGTCGATGAATTCCAGAGCCTGCTCCAGGGTCATCTTGATCGGTGGAACCAGAACCGTTGCTTCGTCAGTACCGGACGCACGCATGTTGGTCAGTTTCTTACCGGTCAGGCAGTTTACGGTCAGGTCGTTTGAACGACTGTGAATACCGATGATCTGGCCTTCATAGACTTCAGCACCGTGGCCCAGGAACAGCTTACCGCGATCCTGCAGACCGAACAGCGCAAACGCAACCGCTTTACCCTGACCGTTGGAGATCAGTACGCCGTTGTTACGCTGGCCCACTTCACCCGGACGCACGTCGTCGTAGTGGCTGAAGGTAGAGTACAGCAGACCGGTACCAGAGGTCATGGTCATGAACTCAGAACGGAAGCCGATCAGGCCACGGCTTGGGATCACGTAGTCGAGACGTACGCGGCCTTTGCCATCTGGATTCATGTTTTTCAGGTCGCCTTTACGCTCACCCAGCGCCTGCATCACAGAACCCTGGTGCTGCTCTTCAACGTCCAGCGTCACGTTTTCGAACGGCTCTTGTTTACGGCCGTCGATTTCGCGGAAGATAACTTTCGGACGGGAAACCGCCATTTCGAAACCTTCACGACGCATGTTTTCGATCAGAACAGACAGGTGCAGCTCACCACGGCCAGAAACGCGGAATGCATCAGCGTCTTCGGTTTCTTCAACGCGCAGCGCAACGTTGTGCACCAGCTCTTTGTTCAGGCGGTCAAGGATCTGACGAGAGGTAACGAATTTACCTTCTTTACCACAGAACGGAGAGGTGTTGACGTTGAAGAACATGGTAACGGTGGGTTCATCAACAGACAGGGCTGGCAGCGCTTCCACGTTCTGCGGATCGCAGATGGTGTCAGAGATGTTCAGCTCGCCCAGACCGGTGATAGCGATGATGTCGCCCGCTTCAGCCAGATCGCTGTCGATACGCTCCAGACCCAGGTGAGTCAGCACTTTGCCGACTTTACCGTTACGGGTTTTGCCTTCGCTATCGATGATAGTAACCTGCTGGTTTGGCTTCACTTTACCGCGTTTGATACGGCCGATACCGATGACGCCAACGTAGTTGTTGTAGTCCAGCTGGGAGATCTGCATCTGCAGTGGACCATCCAGATCAACATCCGGTGCCGGTACGTGATCGACAATCGCCTGATACAGCGGGGTCATGTCTTCCGCCATATCTTCGTGATCCAGACCCGCGATACCATTCAGCGCCGAAGCGTAAATGATAGGGAAGTCCAGCTGTTCGTCGGTCGCGTCGAGGTTAACGAACAGGTCGAATACCTGATCAACAACCCAGTCAGGACGTGCGCCAGGACGGTCAACCTTGTTGATAACAACAATAGGTTTCAGGCCATGGGCAAATGCTTTTTTGGTCACGAAGCGCGTTTGCGGCATAGGGCCGTCAAAGGCGTCAACCACCAGCAGCACGGAATCCACCATGGACATCACGCGCTCAACTTCACCACCGAAGTCGGCGTGCCCTGGGGTATCAACGATGTTGATACGGTAGTCATTCCATTTAATAGCGGTGTTTTTCGCGAGGATGGTAATCCCACGCTCTTTCTCCAAATCGTTGGAGTCCATCACACGCTCTTGAGTTTCGGCACGCGCATCAAACGTACCGGATTGCTGCAGCAGCTTATCAACCAGGGTAGTTTTACCATGGTCAACGTGCGCGATGATGGCGATGTTACGCAAATTTTCGATCACAACTTTGCCTCAGGCATTAGAAATAGCGCGTTATTGTACACGGATTAATCGCACTACAAAACAGGATCACAAACATCCTCCGCAAACAAGTATCGCAGAGATGCTTTGTGATCGCTTTCACGGAGCGAAAAAGGGCACTTTAACGAAAATTGCACCAATATGGTGCTCGGTGTTCACACTGAAGCACTATACTGGTGCAACATAACCATTGTGGTGCAGCCCTTTTGCACTATGGTGCGCATGATAACGCCTTTTTGGGGTGTTTTAAAAGTTGGCACAGATTTCGCTTTATAAAAAATACATGGCAACAGCCAGTACAAACAGAAACTGAAGACCTCGTTACCACGACGACAATGACCAATCTGGAGAGTTAAGTATGTCCGCTGAACACGTTTTGACGATGCTGAACGAACATGAAGTGAAGTTTGTTGATCTGCGCTTCACCGATACCAAAGGTAAAGAACAGCACGTCACAATCCCTGCTCATCAGGTGAACGCCGAATTCTTCGAAGAAGGCAAAATGTTTGACGGCTCCTCCATTGGTGGCTGGAAAGGCATTAACGAATCCGACATGGTTCTGATGCCAGATGCAACCACTGCGGTCATTGATCCGTTCTTCGAAGAACCTACTCTGATTATCCGTTGCGACATCCTCGAGCCAGGCACCCTGCAGGGCTACGACCGCGACCCACGTTCTATCGCGAAACGCGCTGAAGAGTACCTGCGTTCTACCGGCATCGCAGACACCGTTCTGTTCGGGCCAGAGCCAGAATTCTTCCTGTTCGATGACATCCGTTTCGGCGCGTCTATTTCTGGTTCCCACGTTGCTATCGATGACATCGAAGGCGCATGGAACTCTTCCACCAAATACGAAGGTGGTAACAAAGGTCACCGTCCTGGCGTGAAAGGCGGCTATTTCCCGGTTCCTCCGGTCGACTCTGCACAGGACATTCGTTCCACCATGTGTCTGGTGATGGAAGAGATGGGCCTGGTTGTTGAAGCGCACCACCACGAAGTGGCAACTGCTGGTCAGAACGAAGTGGCTACCCGTTTCAACACCATGACCAAAAAAGCGGACGAAATTCAGATCTACAAATACGTTGTGCACAACGTTGCGCACCGTTTCGGTAAAACCGCGACCTTTATGCCAAAACCGATGTTTGGCGATAACGGTTCCGGTATGCACTGCCACATGTCTCTGTCCAAGAACGGTACCAACCTGTTCTCTGGCGACAAGTATGCCGGTCTGTCTGAGCAGGCGCTGTACTACATTGGCGGCGTAATCAAGCATGCTAAAGCGATCAACGCCCTGGCGAACCCAACCACTAACTCCTACAAGCGTCTGGTCCCGGGCTACGAAGCGCCAGTGATGCTGGCTTACTCTGCGCGTAACCGTTCTGCTTCTATCCGTATACCGGTGGTGGCGTCTCCTAAAGCGCGTCGTATCGAAGTTCGCTTCCCGGATCCAGCGGCTAACCCATACCTGTGCTTCGCAGCACTGCTGATGGCGGGTCTGGACGGTATCAAGAACAAGATCCACCCAGGCGAAGCGATGGACAAAAACCTGTACGACCTGCCGCCAGAAGAAGCGAAAGAGATCCCACAGGTTGCTGGCTCTCTGGAAGAAGCCCTGCAGGCGCTGGACGCAGACCGCGAGTTCCTGACTGCAGGTGGCGTATTCACTGACGACGCTATCGATGCTTACATCGCCCTGCGTACCGAAGAGAACGACCGCGTGCGCATGACTCCGCATCCGGTTGAGTTCGAACTGTACTACAGCGTTTAATTAAGTTGTTTTACCCGGCGTGACAAGCGCCGGGAGTAGTTGCCGTGGAAACTTTTAGCCCATCTCCGGATGGGCTTTTTTCTCCACCAACAACCTGATCTCACGCGCTTTTTACGCCGAAAACGCTATACTGCACTAAATTAGTGCAAACAACTCCAGGAGACTGCTGAATGGCAACTGGCACGCTGCCCGATGCTGGGCAGATCCTCAATTCTTTGATTAACAGCATTTTGCTGGTCGATGACGAGCTGGCCGTGCATTACGCCAACCCGGCGGCGCAGCAGCTGCTTGCCCAAAGCGCGCGTAAACTGTTTGGCACCCCGCTTCCGGAACTCCTGAGCTATTTTTCACTGAATATTGGCCTGATGCAGGAAAGTTTGCAGGCGGGCCAGGGGTTCACCGATAACGAAGTAACGCTGGTGATCGACGGGCGCTCGCATATTTTGTCGCTTACCGCGCAACGTCTTCCTGAAGGATTGATCCTGCTGGAAATGGCGCCGATGGATAATCAGCGTCGACTGAGCCAGGAACAGCTTCAGCATGCGCAGCAAATTGCCGCCCGCGATCTGGTACGGGGCCTGGCGCATGAAATCAAAAACCCGCTGGGTGGGTTACGCGGCGCAGCGCAGCTTCTGACCAAGGCGCTGCCCGACCCTGCGCTGGCGGAGTACACCAACGTCATCATTGAGCAGGCAGACCGTCTGCGTAATCTGGTTGATCGTCTTCTCGGGCCGCAACAGCCGGGAATGCATGTCACAGAAAGCATCCATAAAGTGGCTGAACGGGTGGTGAAACTCGTCTCTATGGAGCTGCCGGAGAACGTCACGCTGGTGCGTGATTACGACCCAAGCCTGCCGGAACTGGCGCATGACCCGGACCAGATAGAACAGGTCCTGTTGAACATTGTGCGCAATGCGCTGCAGGCGCTGGGGCCGGAAGGGGGCGAGATTGTTTTACGCACCCGCACCGCTTTCCAGCTGACGTTACACGGCGTGCGCTACCGTCTGGCAGCCCGAATCGACGTTGAGGATAACGGGCCCGGTATTCCCTCGCATCTGCAGGATACCCTGTTCTACCCGATGGTCAGCGGGCGCGAAGGCGGGACCGGCCTGGGCTTATCCATTGCCCGCAGTTTGATCGACCAACACTCTGGAAAAATTGAATTTACCAGTTGGCCGGGACATACCGAGTTTTCGGTTTTCCTGCCGATTAAAAAATAAAGGTGACGTTTATGCAACGAGGGATAGTCTGGGTAGTCGATGACGATAGCTCCATCCGTTGGGTGCTTGAACGCGCGCTCACAGGGGCAGGATTAAGCTGCACGACGTTTGAGAGCGGCAGTGAAGTGCTCGACGCACTCACCACTAAAACGCCGGACGTGCTGCTTTCGGATATTCGTATGCCGGGTATGGACGGGCTGGCGCTGTTAAAGCAGATCAAACAACGCCACCCCATGCTTCCGGTCATCATCATGACGGCACACTCCGATCTGGATGCCGCGGTGAGCGCCTATCAGCAAGGGGCGTTCGATTACCTGCCCAAACCGTTTGATATCGACGAAGCCGTGGCGCTGGTTGAGCGCGCGATTAGCCATTATCAGGAGCAGCAACAGCCGCGCCATACGCCCGATTTTGGCCCAACGACAGACATCATCGGCGAAGCGCCGGCGATGCAGGATGTGTTTCGCATTATTGGCCGTTTGTCCCGCTCATCCATCAGCGTATTGATTAACGGGGAATCAGGAACCGGTAAAGAGCTTGTAGCGCATGCATTACATCGCCACAGCCCGCGGGCAAAAGCGCCGTTTATTGCCCTGAATATGGCGGCAATCCCGAAGGACCTGATTGAGTCCGAACTGTTCGGCCATGAAAAAGGGGCATTTACCGGTGCGAATACCATTCGCCAGGGGCGCTTCGAACAGGCTGACGGCGGCACGCTGTTCCTGGATGAGATCGGCGATATGCCGCTGGATGTCCAGACCCGCCTGCTGCGCGTGCTGGCCGACGGGCAGTTTTATCGCGTGGGCGGCTATGCGCCGGTGAAGGTGGATGTGCGTATTATTGCCGCGACCCACCAGAACCTGGAGCAGCGGGTGCAGGAAGGTAAATTCCGTGAGGATTTATTCCATCGCCTGAACGTGATTCGCGTTCATCTGCCACCGCTGCGTGAACGTCGTGAAGATATCCCTCGCCTGGCGCGTCATTTCCTGCAGGTGGCCGCCCGTGAGCTGGGCGTGGAGGCCAAACAGCTTCATCCGGAAACCGATGCCGCGCTTACGCGTCTGGCGTGGCCAGGCAACGTACGTCAGCTGGAAAATACCTGCCGCTGGCTCACCGTGATGGCCGCCGGGCAGGAAGTATTGATTCAGGATTTACCGGCTGAGCTGTTTGAAGCGACGGCCCCCGAAAGCAGTACCGGGCACGCGCTGCCGGACAGCTGGGCGACGCTGCTGGCACAGTGGGCCGACCGCGCGCTGCGTTCCGGTCATCAAAACCTGCTTTCTGAAGCTCAGCCAGAGATGGAACGTACGCTGTTAACCACCGCGCTTCGTCATACCCAGGGCCATAAGCAGGAAGCCGCTCGCCTGTTGGGATGGGGACGTAATACCCTGACGCGCAAGCTTAAAGAGCTGGGTATGGAATAATGTCCGCTCTTGTGTAAAGGTTATTAATTGAGCGCAAATTGCCGTTATTTTGCGCTTTACTGTTTCATTGAGTTTTGTATGATCGTGCCCGGAAATTGGGGGTGAACATCATGCTGGAAACATTGGTGAATATGCTCTCTAGCGGAGCCGCTGAAAGCCACACGCCACAAACCGCCGTTGCGGCTGTGCTGTGTGCGGCGCTGGTTGGGCTGTTTAGCTAACGAGCTGTCAATGAAAAGCCGGGTGGCGGTTACGCCTTACCCGGCCTACCTTTCGTGCTTTTGCGGCTTAAATCACCCGCGAGAACTGCTGCAAACGCGCTTTCTGCCGCAGGTAGGCGTCAAAACACATGCAAATGTTACGAATCAACAGACGCCCTTTCGGCGTGACCTCAATCGCACTCTCCGATACCGCCACCAGCCCGTCTTTCGCCAGCGGTGCCAGAAGATTCAGGTCCTCTGCAAAATAATCGCTGAACTGCAGATCCCACTGCGACTCAACATCGCTGAAATCGAGGCGGAAATTGCAGATCAGTGCCTTAATCACATCACGACGAATGCAGTCGTCACGCGTTAACGCTATACCGCGCCACAGCGCGTTTCCGGTCTCATCCACCTGCTGATAGTACAGCTTCAGCTCTTTCTGGTTCTGCGCGTAACAGTCGCCAATCATGCTGATGGCGGAGACGCCCATCCCCAACAGATCGGTATCGCCCTGGGTCGTATAGCCCTGGAAGTTACGGTGCAGTACCCCGTCGCGCTGAGCAATAGCCAGCTCGTCATCCGGACGGGCAAAGTGATCCATACCAATAAACTGATAGCCGGCCCCGGTCAGCGAGGTGATGGTCTCCTGCAGGATATCCAGCTTCTGTTGGGCGGAAGGGAGATCGGCGTCTTTGATTTTGCGCTGAGCCGCAAAGAGCGTCGGCAGATGCGCATAGTTAAAGACGCTCAGGCGGTCCGGGTTGAGTTCTGACACGCGCTTCAGCGTGAAGGCGAAGCTTTCCGGCGTTTGCTTTGGCAGGCCGTAAATCAGATCGATATTGGTCGAGGTGAAGCCAATGTCACGCGCATGGTTGAGTAAGGCAAAGATAAATTCTTCGTCCTGCTCGCGGTTGACCAGACGCTGGACCTCTTTGTTGAAGTCCTGCACGCCCATACTCAGGCGATTGAAGCCTTCGGCGCGTAAATGATCCAGCACATCCAGCGCAATTTCGCGGGGATCGACCTCGATCGAGATTTCAGCATCATCGTTAAAATGGAAGTGCCCGCGCAGAAGCGTCATCAAACGGCTGATCTGCGCTTTATTCAGATAGGTTGGCGTGCCGCCGCCCCAGTGAAGTTGGCTGACGTGACGACCGGCAAACAGCGGCGCGCGATGCACAATTTCTTGTTCGAGCGCATCAAGGTATTGGTCGGCTTTGTGCTGCTGACGGGTCACAATTTTATTGCAGCCGCAGAAGTAGCAGAGCTTGTGGCAGAACGGAATATGGACGTAGAGCGACAGCGGACGCTCAGGATAGCGCGCGACAGCCTGCTGAAAATCATCCTCGCCGAAGGCGTCGGAAAACTCCAGCGCGGTAGGGTAGGACGTATAACGCGGCCCGGAATAGTTATATTTCTGGATCAGGGCCAAATCCCAGTCGATAGATGGTACAGACATGCTCACTCCTTCCGTTGGTGTCGCGTTCGTTTACGGCGGCCCGTTCTGACCCCATTGCGGGCCATTAATCGGGTGCGCAGCCACTTTTGTCGCCGCGACAACCGCCGTAGTTTAACGAATAACCACACCAGATAACATACAACCGGAAGGGTTATAAGCAGGACTATCGTTCCTGCCGGGTGCAAATGTTAGTTTCCACCCTTCAGAAGACGCATCATATCTTCCTGCTTTTCTTCTTCTTCATCTTCGTCATCGTCGTATGACAGGCCCAGCTTCTGCATCAGCTCGTCGATGCGATCCAGTTTAGCATCCACCCATGACTGCTCTTCCGCAGTCAGGGTTTCCCCCTCTTCAAGACGTTCCAGCAGCGCGTCCAGGCGCTCATCGTTCTCCAGCAAATCCAGCTCAGCCTGCGGTGAAAGCATAGGTTTCTCGCTCTTTGGTTTGTGCTGCTTAGTAACCGGGGTGTCTGTCACGCCCAGTGGAATGGGAGTTTTACTGCCGATACGTGGATCTTTCTGCGGCTTATTTTTCGCAGAAGCACCTGCTGTACCGCCACCGTTTGCACGGCTACCCGCCGCATGACCGCGATGTTTTTTATCGCGTTTGCGATCGCGCGCTTCCTGGTTCAGTTCTTCGCGCGTTTTGCGGCGTGCTTTGGCAGGGCGTTTAGCGCCCGCTGCGGAGGTCGGTTTTTTCATGATGTTTTATCTTTAAGTCGTTTTCTTCAGTATAGAATTGCGGCGAAATCTAGCAGAAAGCAAGCAAAGAAAAAAGGCGACAGAGCAATCTGTCGCCTTTTTTCCTGACTCACAACCCTTAGCGGGTCAGACATTCCTTGTTTGCCAACAACAAACCCTGTTTATCCCTTGGCTACTACCGTCCGTGATACGGTTCCCTTTCCTGTTAAAACGCCTCCAGGCGTTTGTCATCCTGACAATCCTGCGTCTTCGCCTCCTGGCGCTCCTGACCCTTATCCTTAAGTCATTATCCTGTTGGCTTCCTCGCCTTGCCGCATACTTTACCGTGTTCGCTTAAACTAACAAGCAACGAAACGGTACAAAAACGGATTTTCAGATAATTACCTGGAAATAAGATTATGATTTAAAACAGTTTGTCTTTTTTTACTCCTGCGATTTCTCTGAAATCTCCCATAGTACTTATAGCCGATCTCTCACAGCGGCCAGGGCTTAAGCCTACAGGCGGAGTGCAATGAAAAAAGTCTTTTGCCCGCATTCAGGTATAATCCCCCGCAGATTACGATTTTTGGAGACGACCACGTGACTACCTGGAACTACCAACAGACGCATTTTGTCACCAGTGCGCCCGATATTCGCCACCTGCCTTCTGATACCGGTATCGAAGTGGCCTTTGCTGGCCGTTCAAACGCGGGAAAATCCAGCGCACTGAATACGCTGACCAATCAGAAGAACCTGGCGCGTACCTCAAAAACACCTGGCCGTACCCAGCTGATTAACCTGTTTGAAGTGGCCGATGGCAAACGCCTGGTCGACTTACCGGGTTACGGTTACGCCCAGGTACCGGAAGAGATGAAGATCAAGTGGCAGCGTGCGCTCGGTGAATATCTGGAAAAACGCATGTGCCTGAAGGGTCTGGTGGTGCTGATGGATATTCGCCACCCGCTGAAAGACCTCGATCAGCAAATGATCGACTGGGCTGTCGCAAGTGATATTGCCGTTCTGGTGCTGCTGACAAAAGCGGATAAGCTGGCGAGCGGTGCGCGCAAAGCGCAGGTGAATATGGTTCGCGAAGCGGTGCTGGCCTTCAACGGTGACGTACAGGTTGAGCCGTTCTCCTCGCTGAAAAAGCAGGGCGTGGACAAGCTGCGTCAGAAGCTCGACACCTGGTTTAGCGAGCTGGAACCCGCGACGGAAGCGGAAGAAGAGTGATACCGGGCGCGGCAATGGCCGCGCTTTTTTTTACCTGAATTTTTCTTTGCCACAATAAAAAACGCCCCAGTCATTACTGACTGGGGCGGCTAAAATATTCAGCCAAATCCGATTACGTGAAGTAAAAGGTCTGAAAGATAGAACATCTTACCTCTGTACCCTACGTCGCTAACTCTACCCCTTTTTTTGCTGCAGAAAAAGCACTTTTTGTAGTTTTTTTTCATTCTTTACATAGGGAATTCTAATGATCGTCACAAAACGCACATCGTTATGTTGCTAACTTACATAAAAAGCGCGTTATTGCCCGAACCGTTAGTGAGCCTGATCCCAGTTTTCACCACTTCCCACTTCCACCAGCAACGGCACGTCAAGTGTCATGCTGCTTTCCATCAGTTCGTGGATCTTCTTCGACACGGTATCAAGATCGTCTTTGTGCACTTCGAATACCAGTTCATCGTGTACCTGCATGATCATTTTCACGCGTGGCTTCTCCTGTTCCAGCCACGCATCCACCGCGATCATGGCGCGCTTGATAATGTCCGCTGCGGTTCCCTGCATCGGGGCGTTGATTGCTGCACGTTCTGCGCCCGCACGGCGTGCCGCGTTGCTGGATTTGATGTCCGGTAAATAGAGGCGACGGCCATCCAGGGTTTCAACGTAGCCTTTCTCCTTCGCCTGAGCACGGGTGCGTTCCATATAGTCCAGTACGCCCGGATAACGCTCAAAGTAGAGATCCATATACTTCTGCGACTCTTTGCGCGGGATATTAAGCTGGCGAGAAAGACCAAATGCACTCATGCCGTAAATCAGCCCGAAGTTGATCGCTTTCGCGCTGCGGCGCTGTTCGTTTGTCACGCTCTCCAGTGGCAGACCGAAGACTTCCGCCGCGGTCGCCCGGTGGATATCCTTCCCTTCGGCAAACGCCGTCAACAGCCCCTTGTCACGGGACAGGTGCGCCATAATACGCAGCTCAATTTGCGAGTAGTCCGCAGAAACAATCAGATAGTCATCGGGTGCAATGAAGGCCTGGCGAATACGGCGGCCTTCTTCGTTACGTACCGGGATGTTCTGCAGGTTTGGATCGGTTGACGAGAGACGACCCGTTGCCGCGACAGCCTGATGATAGGAGGTGTGTACACGACCCGTTTTCGGGTTGATCATCAGCGGCAGCTTATCGGTGTAGGTCGATTTCAGCTTCGCCAGACCGCGGTACTCCAGAATCACTTTTGGCAGCGGATAATCCAGCGCCAGCTCTTCCAGAACCTCTTCTGAAGTTGAAGGTGCGCCACCAGGGGTTTTCTTCAGCGGTTTGATCCCCTGCTTTTCAAACAGAATGGTTTGCAGCTGTTTCGGAGAGGAGAGATTAAACGGCTCACCGGCAAGCTCATGCGCCTTTTGCTCAAGCTCGGTCAGGCGCTGGGCAAGCTCCCCGGAGTGGTTATGCAGTACCGTCGGGTCGATTTTGACACCGTTACGTTCGATGCGTGAAAGCACGGGAACCAGCGGCATCTCGATGTTCTGGAATACGTTCAGCGGCCCTTCATGCTTCTGCAGTTTTGGCCACATCTTCAGGTGTAGCTGCAGCGTGACATCAGCGTCTTCCGCCGCGTAGCGTCCGGCTTCTTCGAGAGCAATCTGGTTAAAGGTAAGCTGATTTTTCCCTTTACCAGCAATCTCTTCAAACGTGATGGTTTTGTGCTTAAGCCAGCGGTCAGAGAGGGAATCCATATCGTGGCGGCCCGCGACGCTATCCAGAATGTAGGATTCGAGCATAGTGTCAAAGGCAATTCCACGCAGTTCAATGCCGTAGTTTTGCAAAATGCCGCGGTCATACTTGAGGTTCTGCCCGACCTTCAGCGCCTTTTCGTCCTCCAGGATTGGCTTCAGCAACTCAAGCACACGGTCGCGCGAGATTTGCTCCGGCGCATCCAGATAATCATGCGCCACAGGAACATAGGCCGCAACACCCGGCTCTGTCGCAAAGGAGAGGCCCACCATATTGGCAGAGATGTTATCGAGACTGTCCGTTTCGGTATCAAAAGCGAAGACAGGTGCCTTTTTCAGTTTCTCAATCCAGGCGATAAGCTGCGATTCTTCAAGAATGGTTTCATAGTTGTCGAAGGAAAGCGCCACGGCTTCTTCTTCCGCCTGCTCTTCGGCATCAATAACAATGGTTTCCTTCGGCTTTGCAGCAGGTTTGGCCCCTTTTGCCTGCAGCCATTTACCGGCTTCCACGTCAGTGGTCCAGCGTTTAAATTCGTATTTCTTAAACAGGCTCAGCAGCGCGTCAGCGGAAGGCTGTTGTACCTCCAGCTGTTCACAGCCCAGTTCCAGTTCGACATCGGTTTTGATGGTCGCCAGCTGATAAGAGAGATAAGCCACCTCTTTGTTCTCTTCCAGTTTTCCGGCCATGGTTTTTGCCCCACGGAAGGAGAGCCCGGCGATTTTATCCGACTCCGCGTAGAGCGTATCCAGGCCGCCCAGCCCCTGCAGCAGCGCCTGTGCCGTTTTTTCACCGACGCCCGGCACACCAGGGATGTTATCCGAGGAGTCGCCCATCAACGCGAGGAAATCGATAATCAGCTCTGGCGGCACGCCATACTTTGCGACCACCTCTTCCGGCCCCAGAATGGTGTTGGTCATGGTGTTAATCAGGGTGATCCCTGGCGTCACCAGCTGCGCCATATCTTTATCACCGGTGCTGATCAGTACCGGACGGCCCATCTTTTCTGCTTCACGCGCCAGCGTACCGATGACGTCATCCGCTTCAACGCCTGAGACAGCCAGCAGCGGCAGACCCATCGCTTTCACCATGGCGTGCAGCGGCTCAATCTGCGCACGCAGATCGTCAGGCATTGGCGGACGGTGGGATTTGTAATGCTCAAACAACTCATCGCGGAACGTTTTACCTTTCGCATCGAAAACGACGGCCGCATGGGTTGGCTGATACTGAAGGATCAGGCTGCGCAGCATATTCAGCACGCCGTACATTGCGCCGGTAGGTTCCCCTGCGCTGTTGGTCAGAGGAGGAAACGCATGGTACGCCCGATACAGGTAAGAAGAGCCATCGACGAGAATAAGAGGGTTTTCTGGGATCTGAACCATAATGTCCGTGCCTTTAATCAATTTATGCCTAAAGGATGCCACAGAAGGATGAAAACATCAGGTATTAGCGCCAGATACAGGAAAAGATTTTGCGATCGTCAGGATCGCTCGCAAAAATAAAACTGTGGATAAGTTTGTGTATATTTTCACTTCATATGAATAACAGACGCAAAAAAGACATATGGGATGATATTTAGATCTTAATAATCATATTGTTAGTGTGTTGGATCCTATCTATAGAGCCAACTGATGACAATTTAGTCTATGTGGATATAAGCCTTGATAAGCGAAGAATCATAGAGAAATCTTCTGCGCCAGGGTAAAAGCGGCCCACTCCTGACATGAAAGCGCCATTACTTTGTCTGTTTTCTGGTAAAATCAGCGCCCAGCGCCAAATAGCCGGCCGCTCATTTAAAGCTAATTACTTGAAAAGACTCATCATGTCGAGATTGCTCGCTGCAATAACTTTACTGTTAAGCATCATTTTAACTATCCTGGTGACTATCGCCTGCTCTGTGCCGATCATTATCGCCGGGATCATTAAACTGCTGCTGCCTGTCCCTGTGGTGTGGCGAGCCGTATCCGCATTTTGTAACTTCATGATGTACTGCTGGTGCGAAGGTCTGGCGATCCTGCTGCGCCTGAACCCGCATCTGAAGTGGGACGTCGAAGGGCTGGAAAACCTTAATAAAAAGAACTGGTATCTGCTGATCTGTAATCATCACAGTTGGGCTGATATCGTGGTGTTGTGTGTGCTTTTCCGCAAGCACATCCCCATGAACAAATACTTCCTGAAACAGCAGCTCGCGTGGGTGCCTTTTATCGGACTGGCCTGCTGGGCGCTCGATATGCCGTTTATGAAACGCTATTCGCGCAGCTATTTGATTCGTCATCCAGAACGTCGCGGTAAGGACGTGGAGACAACACGCCGTTCCTGTGAAAAATTTCGCGCGCATCCCACCACCATCGTAAACTTCGTTGAAGGCTCCCGGTTTACACAAGAGAAGCGCCAGCAAACGCGCTCCCCTTATCAGAACCTGCTGCCGCCAAAGGCCGCGGGCATAGCGATGGCGCTGAATGTGCTGGGCGCACAGTTCGATAAACTGCTGAACGTCACGCTCTGCTATCCGGAAAACGATAAGACGCCGTTCTTCGATATGCTCAGCGGCAAACTGACGCGCATTGTTGTCCGTGTTGAGCTGGTGCCGATAGACGCTGAACTGCACGGTGACTACGTAAACGATAAGAATTTCAAACGTCGTTTCCAGCAGTGGCTTAATACGCTCTGGAAAGAGAAAGACGAACAGATAGACATTATAAAATCTTCATACAAAAACGCCGGTCAGTGACCGGCGTTTTTACATCAGTGAGATTACTTCTTCTCAACCAGGTATTTCACGGTATCTGCATACTGCTGTACGAAGATATCCATGCTGCTGGTGTCCATACCCTGCATGTTCAGCTGATATTTGCCGTTAACAAACATCGCCGGAACGCCCTGAAGCTGGAGGTCAGCCGCCGCTTTTTCCTGCTGGGCAACCAGTGATTTCACTACGAAGCTGTTCCATGCTGCATCGTACTCTTCACCTTTCACGCCAGCATCAACGAAAACTTTACGGATATCCGCAGTGGTCTGAACGGTCTGGGTTTTCTGTACGGCTTCAAACATTGGCGACGTGATCTTATCTTCCACGCCCAATGCCATAGCCACCGCCCATGCCTGAGTCAGGTCTTTGCCCAATGGACCCAGGAACTCAACGTGGTACTTGGTCATTTTGGTGCCTTCCGGCAGTTTTTTCTTCACGTTGTCAGATACATGCAGCACCTGCTCAAACTGATAGCAGTGTGGGCAATAGAACGAGAAGAACTCCAGAACCTGTGGCTCGCCAGCGACCGGTTTGTCCAGCGTGATGTACTGTTTGCCGTCGGTAAACTGCGCAGCAGAAGCGCTAAATGCCAGAATCATACCTGCCAGCGCCAGCCAAATTTTTTTCATGATTAACTCTCTCCTGGGTGTGTCCAATTAATACATCGGCGTTAATTGCAGAGGGGGCTCCTGAAGAACCTTGACCTGCTCAGTAAATGTAGATATCTGGCTACGCCAGTAATCCTCTCCGGTAAGCCACGGGAAATTTCGAGGAAATGCGGGATCGTCCCAACGCCTGATTAACCATGCGAGATAATAAACAAAACGCATAGCACGTAAAGGCTCAATCAGGGCAATTTCGTCTGAATTAAATGGGCTAAATTCTTCATAGGCTTCAATAATGGTTTCAAGCTGCATGCGTTGCTCGGCTTTGTCGCCATTGAGCAGCATCCACAGGTCCTGAACCGCTGGCCCCATACGCGCATCATCAAGATCGACAAAGAGCGGGCCATCGCGCCAGAGAATATTTCCGGCGTGACAATCGCCATGCAGACGCAGGACGGAAATATCGTCACGCCAGTAGGTTTTCACCGCAGCAATAAGCTTATCGGTAGCGTTGAGGAAATCATCCTTTAGCGCAGTGGGGATCATGGCTGATGTTTCGAATATGCCACGTGGTTCAAGAAGGTATTCCTGAATGCCGATAGTCGGGCGGGCAATAAAGGCTTTTTTACGCCCCGTCTGATGTATGCGTCCCAGATAGCGAGCCACCCACTCCATCTGATCGATATTATCCGCTTCAAACTGACGACCGCCCAGACTCGGGAATACCGCGTAATAAAACCCTTCGTGCGTCAGGAGCGTTTGGTTATTGAATTTTAGCGGTGCGGCAACGGGGACATCGTCATCCAGCAGATCGTGGGCAAACTGATGCTCTTCCTGAATCTGTTCTGCGGACCAGCGTTCAGGACGATAGAATTTTACGACGAAGCGCTGACGATCCTCGTCCTGGAATTGATAGACGCGGTTTTCGTAGCTGTTTAACGGTGTTAGCCCGGAATCCACCCGAATGCCCTGTTCAAACAGGGCATCCATAATGGTGTCCGGGTGTAATGTCTGGAAAGTAAAAGCCTGGTCGTTCATCCGATCATCCGGAAATTATACGAATGATTCAGGATATCATCTTGTGGCGATTTCGGTGCCGCCGCTTACAAGCTTTTACTCTTTAATTACGCCTCGGGCGCGCAACAGCGCAGTCTTAAAATCTTCCTCATAATCTTTCTGAATACCAGGAATAACAGCATCTTTGGCAGAGTCACGCATTTTAAGATGATAGATCAGGATGTCGTCAGAAAGGTCTGCCAGTTCGCCGTCAAAACCTGACTCTTTCGCCAGTTTCTGTAAAAATTGCATCAGATTCAGCTCTGGCTCTTTTTGCCAGGCGGGCTGGAGGAGTTCAATAACTTCATTCAGACGTTTACATTTCATGGTGGTGCTCCTTTCATTTAGAGTGACACGTTAGCAGGGTCAATCCCACAATAAAAGAGGCGATATTCGTGAATCTTAACCAGGAAATCATTGGGGTCGTTCTGGCTGGCGGTCGGGCGACACGAATGGGTGGGAAAGATAAGGGGTTACAATGTCTGAACGGCAAACCTCTATGGCAATGTGTCGCAGATACACTCGCAGACCAGGTAACAACAATGGTCATCAGTGCGAACAGGCATATCGACACTTACCAGCGCAGCGGGTATGCCGTTTACCCGGATAACCTGAAAGATTATCCGGGACCGCTGGCCGGTATGCTTTCCGTTATGCAACAGTCTCAGGGCGAGTGGTTTATCTTCTGCCCCTGCGATACGCCCTTTATTCCGTCCTGTCTTGTCGAGCGGCTGTTCGGGCTTCGTGGTACAGCACCCGTGGTTTGGGTACACGACGGGGAGCGTGACCATCCTGCTATTGCATTGATGCACCGATCGCTCGCACCTGCCCTGCAGGAGTACCTCACGGCAGGCGAACGCAGAGTGATGGTCTTTATGCGCGAGTCTGGCGGCCATTCCGTTGATTTTAGCGATGTGAAAGCAGCGTTTGTGAACGTGAATACGTGTGAAGAGTTGCAGATGATGCAGGAGAAAAGATGAGACCTGTTCTGGCTATTTCCGCCTGGAGTGGCACCGGGAAAACCACGTTGTTAAAAAAGCTCATTCCCGCGCTGTGTGCCAGAGGTATCCGCCCCGGACTGATTAAGCACACCCACCATAATATGGATGTCGATAAACCGGGCAAAGATAGCTATGAGTTGCGTAAAGCGGGTGCAGCGCAAACGATGGTGGCAAGTTCTCAGCGCTGGGCATTAATGACAGAAACGCCGGATGAACCGCCTCTGGAGCTCGCGTACCTGGTGAGTCGAATGGATCATTCTACGCTGGATCTGGTGCTGGTTGAGGGGTTTAAGCATGAGACCGTGCCAAAGATCCTGCTGTTCAGAAGCGACGCCGGGCATGATGTCAGCGAATTAACGCTTGATGAGCATGTGATTGCCGTCGCCAGTGATGTTATGTTGCCGCTTGAGGTTCCGGTACTGAATTTAAATGATGTGGATGGGATTGCGGAATTTATTGTGGCGTGGAGTGCGGCCTGACTAGCCGGGTGGCGGCTTTGCCTTACCCGGCCTACAAAATTCATTGCTT